>NZ_BAAAMR010000041.1:0-79941 GCF_039529375.1 Actinomadura napierensis | reverse complement strand
ATGATCCTTCCCGGCCGAGGCATCGGCCCCAGCCTTCCGGATCACCACCCCACCCACACGATCTTTCGGACAGTCCCTCATGGCCTCCGCCGCCGCGCGCTTGTCGTCCACGATCAGGTGGTCGGTGCGGGGAATCGGTTGCGCGTGCGCTCCTGGGGAACCCCCGTGGTTCCCCAGGCCCGTCGTGGACCCGGAGGGCACATCCGGGCGAAACGGTCTGTCAATGCGTTCTCACCGTTCGCGTGGCTCTGCCGGCGAGAAGCAGCACCGTTTGTAGGCCGGTTCGGGCACTAGTTGGTGATCGCCAGGCCAGAAATGTTGATGAGTTTGAGCACCACGTAGCCGACCATGCATGCCTGTCTCGTCTGGTCTGTGTCCAACATCCTGATCAGAGTGGGCGCCTACAAGGAGTGCCCAACAGCTTCGAAACCGCCCACCACTACCGGGAGGGAATCCGGGCTTTTAAGCTCCGGCTCTTGGTGGGGATGCGTAACAGCGAGGCCATGGTGGAGCCGGCTCTCCGGCAGCTCGGCGCTGACCAGTCGGAGATGGAACCCTGCCGGACCGCCACTGGGAACATCTTCGCGCCCACAGGCCGGTTCGAGAACGTCACTTCGATCCTGGGGCCGCCGCCGGCCTCGGAGACCGTGCACTATGAGCGAGGCGAGGCCACTGATGCCCTGACTGGTTAGGACGGTCTTGTTTGGCTCCGCCCGGCTTGATCTGGCCCCACCGGGTGCGGGTTCGGCGCTGTTGTGACGGCTTGAAGTGGCCCCGCCTTTGCGGTTTCAGGTGTCGAAGGGCCAGCGGTCGTCGGCGACCGGGGACTCGGGGTCGAATCGCAGGCGGGCCTCGTCGGGGCTTGTGGCCAGGGCCCTCATCGACCAGGCCTGGCGGTCAGGCTGATGGCGGTCGGCTTCGCCGATGGTGAGCTACCGTCAACGGCGGCCAGCCATATCGCGCACAGCGGAACCAGTGCAGCAGGGCGATCGTCCTTCGACGACGTAGCGGTGCACGCCCAGACCGGACATGGTGTTTCGAGCCCGTTCGCGCCCTGTCGACCGGACTCGGCCCGGTTTTGGGCCGCCCTTGAGCGCCCGCACGTGCGAGCCGTCGATCACCGCCCTGGACCAGTCCAGATGGCCGGCGCGTGCAGCTCGGCCGGCAACTCCTGGTGCAGCCGAGCCCACACCCGGGCCTCGTGCCAGTCCCGCAACCTGCGCCAACACGTCATCCCCGACCCGAACCCCAGCTCCGGCGGGCAAGAACTCCCATCGGATCCCGGTATGCAGCACGAACAAGATCCCGCACAGCACCTGCGATCATCGATCCGCTTACGCCCCGGATACCGGCTCCGCCGCTCGACCTTGGGCAACAACGGTTCGCCCCGCTCCCACAGACTGCCGGGCACGATCCACGGCGGATCATCGCCCTTCCGCACGCCGGCGGTCAACCCACCGACCCCCGCCCCTATTCCGAGATCATTCTGTTAGGAGTTCTTAGAGGTTGCCTGCCGCCGGCAGCGCGGGCCGATGGATCCAGGCGGCAAGGTCCGCGGGCGCGCATTCGGCGACTCGGGCGGCGTACCGGGGAAGCTCCTCCTCGCTGAGGACCTGCCGCCACTGGCCTGTCGATCCGCTGTGGAAGAACTGGCTGCGGTCGTGATAGAAGCCGTCGTGGCTGGCTTCGGGCGCGAGCTCGCCGGCCCGGCCCTTCATGACCGCGAACGTGGCGGCCTGGACCAGGTCCGGCCAGGCTGTCTCGGTGATGGCGATCCCGAGCCGGGCTGCTACGTAGCGCATCTGTCCTTCGAGGTCATCAAGGAGGTCCTCGTAGCGCAGCAGCACGATGTTCGGCTGGTCGCGGACCTGCCAGAACGTGTCCAGATGGTGAAGCATGATCTCCAGGTCGGACACGGCCTTCCCGGGCGTGGCCGGATTGACCCAGGACCAAAAGCGCTCGCGCGCGGTCCCGCTCGGCAGGGACGGAGCGGCGGCCAGCAACTCGTCAAGGACCACGGCGCCCACGGCGTCCTCCCGCAATGCGAGGGACACGGCCCGGTCGGTGTTGCCGGCATGGCTGTCCAAGGACACGGCCACATCCCGGGGGTCCCGGCTTGCGCAGAGGTAGGTGACCCGGTCGTCGAAGGGCAATCCGTCGAGGGGCGTATGGGTCTTGATGAACCGCCGGTGCGCCTGTGCCCCGAGGTCGGCCAGCACTCCGGTGAGCGGGCGCAGCAGGACGTCCAGCCACGGCGAGATCTGGTCGAGCGGCCGGTCGAATGTCGCGCTCTTGAAGATCTCCAGGGCGCAGATCATCTGCAGCCAGGTCGTGCCGCACTTCGCCGGGGTGCTGATCACGATGTCGCCGGGACGGAACACGAACCCATCCCAGCGGGCCGAGTCCGTAAAGGAGGTCTGGTAGCGAACGCGTTCCCCCAAGCCCATGTGGGGAGAATGGCAACAACCAGATCGGGCCGTCAACCGTGCCGTGAATGACCGGAGCGCCCCGCTGACGCAATGACCGGAACGCGGCGCGGACCTCGGTGGTAAACAACGTCGGTTCCTGCCAGGCAGCGAAGTGATTGCCTGGTCTGCTCGAACGCGCGGCGGGGCGTCTTCCGCAGCGCCGGCTCAGCATGCGTCAGCGCCTCCCGCACCACCCGCCGGTGCACCCCGTACCTGCGGGCCAGCGCCTGGACCGACAGCCCCTCCCGCCACGAAACACGCCGGATGCGCTCGAACAGCTCAGCCTTCGCGGCCGCCACCAGCCCCCCACCACCGGTCGTGCACGGGGGTGAACTTGCCCGCTGCGCGGGCCTGTTCCAACGCGGTGGCCCCGGGCAGCGCCCCGGGCTTGCGGACCAGGATCTCCAGATAGTGATCCAGGACCAGCCGGGAGCCGCCCTTGGCCAGTAGCCGCTCATGCCGGGCGACTTCGACCTGGCCGTCGTAGACGATCAGCTCCGAGGCGTGCAGCAGCACCCGCACCGTCCGGCCGATCAGGCGGACCGGTACCGAGTAGTGGTTGGTGCGCACGCCGATCTGGCTGAAGCGATCCACGCGCGGCGACAGCACCACACCGGTTTCGAACGGTTCGTCCGGCACCGGTTTGAGCAGCGGCTGCTCGATGGCGAAGTGTTCACCGACGGTCCGTGACCGCGCTCCGATCCGGCGGGCTTCGTCCTGGACGTCCCACTGGTCGACCATCGCGTTCACCTCAGCCAGGGAGTTCGCCTCGGGAACGGGGACCGGATGGTTGCGGCGGAACCAGCCGATATCGCTTTCCACCCCGCCCTTCTCGTGTGCTCCCTCGATGCCTGGCTGACAGTAGAACGCTTCAAAGCCCATGTGGGAACGGACCGCGATCCACCGGGCGGTCTCCACGCGGGCGCGGGTGAATCCCAGCACCTGCGCGACCGCTGCCTTGAGGTTGATGCCCCTATGGATGTCAACCAGCGATCGCATCTGAGGCGGTGATGGCAGTTGCTGCGAGGATGAAGCGATGGATTTCCCGGGCCACATAGCGCTTCAGGCAGCGGATGATCTCTCGTCGTGTCTTGCCTTGGGCCAGGCGTCGCCGCAGGTAATCCTAGGTGTGTCGGTCCCAGCGCAGGCGGCCGAGGACGCCTTCCCACATACAAAGCCATTCGCGCGGATGCACCCTCCGGACAGGTCCGTTTACGTTGTGGCCGTGGCTCAGACGTCGTGCCGGAGAGGGCCGTGTGATCAAGAGGGCTTAGCATCGGTCTGCTCGTGTCAGATCCGCCGTGCGAGATGGGTCCCCGTGTTCCAAAAAGCCTGCCTTCCAGTCATCGTTGTCGTCCTGGGCGTCGCCGGTTGCTCGGGGGAGAGCGAGGAGAAGACCGGGGCGACCGCAACGGAGCCCGCGTCTCCTGCCACGAGTTCGGCGGGGGGCAAGTGCTTGTATTACCGACAACAGCGACCAGAGCATTCCCAGGACTGCGCCGAGGCAGGTGTTCTGGGAGCGCTTCGAGGGTGTTGCGGTACCGTTCTCGCCATTGGTCGGGCCTCTGGACGTCCAGGGCGACATCGCACGTTGCTATGAGCACACGCCGCGCGGAGCCCTGATCGCCGCAGTGCAGATCAGCGTGCGGCTCGACCGGTCGACGCGATGGCAGAAGATCTTGGGGCAGCAGGTCGTGGCGGGAAAGGGCAACGCAGCCTACGCGCGGGTGCGTGCCGCCAGCCATCCTGTGCTGACGGGGAAGGCTGCACAGATCACGGGCTTCCGAATCGTCTCCTACACGCCTCAGACCGCGGTGGTCGGAACGGTGTCGCGGGACCCGGCGCACCGCGGCCGCACCGCCAGGACCACGACCGTGAAATGGGAGGGCGACTGGAAGCTCGCGCCGACCCCAGAGGGATCCACGGGCTCGGCACCAAAAAACGTTGACTCGCTCTCCGGGTTTGTCTTCTGGGGTGGCTTCTGACCCTGTGAGAACTCGTGAGCTACGCTGCCGGGCTGCTGATCGAAGCGGGTGCGAACACGTAGCTGATCCCGCACTGGCGGGAGGTCGGCCGTTAGCTGTTACTCGCAGACGGTGCCGTCGTGGTCTCGGTCGATGTACCAGGAATACTCGGGGTCCGCGCCCTCAACGTACGGTCCGTATCCGTGGGCTTTCGCTTCCGTGCAGGTCCCGTAGCGCGGGTCTGTCTTCGGTGCCGCCGGCGCTTCCTTCGTCGGGTGCGGCTTTGGTCGGGGCTTCGCCTTCGGGGGTGACTGTGACGGTGGGGTGGCGTCCTCGTACTCGGTGGTCGTCACAGTCACCGTGGAAGGGATCGGACTCGGCGCCGCAGCGGGTGTCGTCGGAGAGTCGCTGCCTGATCCCTTGGCGCTTGCGCCGATCCCGATACCGCCCAGCAGGAACAACGCTACGAGCACGATCACGCCGCCGGTGGGGATGCGGTGCTGTTGACCCGTCGGCGGCATCTGTGGCGGGGTCGGCATCCGGGGTGGTGGTGGCGGATTCACGCTTTGGGCCTCCCGCTAAAGGGATCGAGTGAAGTGCACCTGAGACGTTCACCGTTCGCGCCCCGTTGTCGTCCCCCGGGGTGTGTGGCACCTTCCGGCCACCTGCGCCCCTCTTCGTCCAGGTGGGCTAGTCGGAGTCCTGCTTCCGGGTCAGAGGCCCCTTGCGGTTATCGCAAGGGGCCTCTGGCGCTGCTGGTTCGTGGGGTTGGCTGCCGCTCGAGGGGCGGGTGTTATTCGCCGATCTTTTTTGAGTACAGGGTGATCGTGGCCGTTGACTTTACGAGGGTTCCGGCGTGTGGGGTCTGGCGAACCACTACCCAGTTCCGGTCCCAGAGCAGCATTCGGCCCTGACCTGTCGCGTCCTTCTCCGCGAGCATGTACAGGCCGTGCGCCTGCATTTCGTTCTGGGCCTTTTGGTGGTTGTGGCCGACGACGTTGGGGACGCGGATCCGGGTGGGCTCGGTTCTCGTCTTGACCGGCGTGGGCGTGGCTTTCGAGGCAGGCGTCACGGTGTCCGACGGGGTCGGGGCGACGGTGACGGTTTTGGCTGGGGCGGCGGTGGATGTGGCCGGTTCGCACGCGGTGAGTGCCACGGTCGCGGCGACGACGACCGTGGTGAGGATGATGCGCGGCATGGGTCTCCCCCGTGTTGTTGTTCATGGCCCGCCAAGGGGCGGGACGGTTTCCGCGTCAGGCGACTGCGGCGCGGGCAGCCTCGCTGAAGAGCGGGTTGGTCATCGCGAGGGTCTTCGGGACGAACCTGCCCTTTCCACATACGAGGCCGACCGCCTTTTCGCGCGGGGCGAGAGTGGTCGCGTCGATCTCGCCGTTGTACTCGCCCATCGCCTCGTCCACGGAATGCTTGACGCCCTTGGCGTCGGTGATGCTGAAGTACAGCGGGTTCACCGCCAGGGACTTCTTGGTCTGGTTGGTGACCGTCACCTTCACGCAGGAGAGGGCGCCGCCGTCCGACAGGACGGACTTGGAGGCGTGGGCGCGCTTGGCCACCAGTTTGATCGGCACGGCCTTCGGCTTGCCGGCGGCCTTCGTGCTGGTCTGCGTCTCGGGGGTGGTGCCGGCGGCGGGGTCGCAGGCGGTCAGGCCGAGGACGGCGACAGCGGCGATGGCGATGATGCGCATGAGGGCTCCCTTGCTCTCTGGACGTTCCGTGGCGGGGGGCTCGTCCTCTGGCGGCGGTTCTGTGACGTGGGGCGTTTACCTGGCGTTCACCTTGGTGAGGGTGGTGTCACGAACCCGCCAGGCCAGGGGCCGTGGTTCCACGGCGAAGCCGGCAGGGGAAATTTCGGGGTTCGGTGTCGTTTCGGGGGGAGGGCGTTCGTGTAGGGGGCGAAAGGTCGGCCGCAGGTGAGGAGATCGGCTCGTGGGGAAGTTGACGGTGGTGGAGCACGTGACGCTCGACGGGGTGATGCAGGCGCCGGCGCGGGCGGACGAGGACGAGCGGGACGGGTTCGCGCACGGTGGGTGGGCGGTTCCGGGGAATGACGAGGTCATGGGCTCGGAGATGGGCAAGCGCCTGGGCGGGGGCGGGGCGATCCTGCTCGGCCGCCGGACGTACGAGGACTTCCGCCGGGTCTGGCCCGGGCGGGAGGAGCCCTATGCCGACGTGCTGGAGCGGACGCGGAAGTACGTCGTGTCGCGGACGCTGCGGGAGCCGCTGCCGTGGGCGAACTCGGTCCTCGTGGACGACGTCGGCGCGGTGGCGGGCATCAAGCAGCGGGAGGAGGGACTGACGGTGCACGGCAGCGGGGAGCTCGTGCGGTCGCTGGCGCGGCTGGGGCTCGTGGACGAGTACCTGCTGATGACCCATCCGCTGCTGCTGGGGACGGGACGGCGGTTGTTCGAGGGGATTTCGGAGAACCTGCGGCTCGTGGACTCCGTCACGACGACGACCGGGGTCGTCATCGGGACCTATGGGAAAGGGGAGGACACATGAAGCGGTACGTGTTCAACATCATCCAGCCCGTGGGCGAGAAGCCTCCGCCGGAGGAGCTGGAGAAGGTGATGGCGCAGCTCGCGGAGATCCGGCGGGAGCTGGAGCTCTCGGAGGCGTGGGTGTTCGGGTGCCCGCTGCGCGGGCCCGGGGAGAGCGCGGTGGTGCGGCTCGAGGGCGATGACGTGATCGCGACGGACGGGCCGTACACCGAGGGCAAGGAGCACATCGGCGGCCTCACGATCGTCAAGATGGAGACCCATGACGAGGCGCTGTGGTGGGCCGGGCGGTATTCGAGGGTGACGGGGCTGCCGGTGGAGGTGCGACCCTTCGAGGGTGAGTGCTGACGACGTCGAGCGGGCGTTCCGGGCGGAGCACGGGCGCGCGGTGGCGGTGCTGGTCCGGGCGTTCGGGGATCTGGACGTCGCGGAGGAGGCCGTGCAGGACGCGTTCGCCGAGGCGGTGCGGCGGTGGCCGGTGGACGGGCCGCCGCCCAGCCCGGCGGGGTGGATCATCACGACGGCGCGGAACCGGGCGGTCGACCGGCTGCGGCGGGAGGGCGCGCGGGCGGGCAAGCACGCGCAGGCGGCGCTGCTGAAGGGGCCGGAGGCCGAGGCGTCCGCGGTGGACGACGACCGGTTGCGGCTGCTGTTCACGTGCTGCCATCCGGCGCTCGGGATGGCGGCGCGGGTCGCGCTGACGCTGCGGATGGTGGGCGGGCTGTCGACGGCGGAGGTCGCGCGGGCGTTCCTGGTGCCGGAGAGGACGATGGCGCAGCGGCTGGTGCGGGCTAAGGCGAAGATCCGCGAGGCCCGGATCCCGTACCGGGTGCCGGACGCGGAGGATCTGCCGGGACGGCTGGCGGGCGTTCTCGCGGTGATCTACCTGGTGTTCAACGAGGGGTACCGGCGGGAGGGGCCGGCGGCGGAGGCGATCCGGCTGGGCCGGGTGCTGCTGGAGCTGATGCCGGACGAGCCGGAGGTCCGCGGGCTGCTGGCGCTGATGCTGCTGGTGGAGTCGCGGCGGGCGGCGCGGGTGCGCGGCGGCGAGCTGGTGCTGCTCGCCGACCAGGATCCAGGGCTGTGGGACGAGGTGATGGCCGAGGAGGGCCGGGAGCTGGTGCGGTGGTGCCTGCGGCGCAACCGTCCCGGCCCGTACCAGATCCAGGCGGCGATCAACGCGGTGCACAGCCGTCCGCCGACGGACTGGCGGCAGGTGCTCGCGCTGTACGACCAGCTCATGGCGGTGGCGCCGAGCCCGGTGGTGGCGCTGAACCGGGCGGTCGCGGTGGCCGAGGTCGAGGGGGTGGACGCCGCGCTCGCGCTGGTCGACGGGCTCGATCTGGGCCGCTATTACCTGTTTCATGCGATCCGTGCCGATCTGCTGCGGCGGTCGGGCCGGGACGCGGAAGCCGCCGCGGCCTACGCCGAAGCGATCGCGCGCACCGAGGACGAGGTCGAGATCGCGTTCCTCAGGCGGCGACGCCTCGCCCTGCACCCGGAAGGGTGAAGGACGCGGGTTGCACCGTCCCGCCGCGCGGCGAACCGCCGGCTGGGAGCGCGTCTACGACGGCTACCGCGCGACGGTCGACTGGCCCGGTGCCGCGTACTGGCGGCAGCTCGCCCGCCACTACCCCGAAGCCAAGGTCGTCCTCACCGTCCGCGACCCCGAACGCTGGTACGAGAGCGCCCACGGCACCATCTACCAGTCGCGCCTGGTGCCCCTCGACGACCTCCCGCCGGAGGTCGCGGAGATGCGGGACGTCACCGACGCCATCGTCTGGGACGGCGTCTCGGCGGCCGCTTCGACAAGGACCACGCCATCGGCGCGTTCAACGACCACAACGCGGCGGTGCGCCGCGAGATCCCGGCCGGGCGGCTGCTGGAGTTCGAGGCCGCCCAGGGCTGGGAGCCGCTGTGCGCCTTCCTCGGCGTCCCCGTTCCGGACGAGCCGTTCCCGCGCAGCAACGACCGCGCCGAGTACACCGCCATGCTCAAGGAACGCCTGAAGGACGCCGCCCCCTGACCAGGCGCCGTACGCCCCGGACGTCGTCAGGAGCGCAGGCGGCTGACCTCGTACAGCGCGATCCCGGCGGCCACCCCGGCGTTCAGCGACTCGGCCTTCCCCGGCATCGGGATCGTCACGAGCATGTCGCAGGTGTCGGCGACCAGGCGGCCGAGCCCCTTGCCCTCCGAGCCCACGACCAGCACGAACGGCCCGCCCGCGATCTCCAGGTCGGCGACGGTGACGCCGCCGCCGGCGTCCAGGCCCGCGACGAAGCAGCCGGCCTTCTGGTACGCCTTGAGCTGCCGCGCCAGGTTCGTGGCCTGCGCCACCGGGACCGTCGCGAGCGTCCCCGCGGACGACTTCCACGCGCCCGCGTTCACCCCCGCGGCGCGCCGCTCGGGCACCACCAGGCCGGTGGCGCCGAACGCCGCCGCGGACCGGACGATCGCGCCGAGGTTGCGCGGGTCGGTGATCCCGTCCACCGCGACGATCAGCGGCGCCGTCCCGGTGAGCAGGTCGTCGGGGTGCGCGTACCGGTACGGCTTGACCTGCAGCGCGATGCCCTGGTGGACGGCCCCGTCGGTGAGCCGGTCCATTTCCTTCGTGCCGGTCTCCAGCAGCGGGATGCCGCGGTCGGCGGCGAGCTGGATCGACTCGCGGACCCGCTCGTCCGTCCCCGACGACACGTACAGCGTGCTGCCGGGCACCCCCGCGCGCAGCGCCTCCACGACCGGGTTCCGGCCGGTGACCAGCTCGGGGACCTCGCCGTTCGCCCGGCGCGCCCCGGCCGGACGTCCCGTCGCGGCCGGCCGGGCGCCCTCGGCGGCCCGCCCGCGGCTGCCCGGGCCCGTCGTCTGGGTGCCGGTCCGCCTGGAGTTCTTGACGGCGCGCGCCTTCTGGCGCTTGCCGTGCCAGTGCCGGTCCTCGGCCTTGGGGGTCGGTCCCTTGCCCTTGCGCTTGGCCATTGTTCGGTACGCCCCTCGCGACGATTGCGTGCGCGCCCTCGCGGCTGATCGGGCGGCTGAGATCTCCGGGGCGGCGCACATGCGCACGCCCGCGAACATTCAATTTTACCGTGCGATGCGCAATGCACATCGCGCATCGCTTCTGGCGCACCGTGCACGCCCGCCTAGTCGCGCTTGAGCTCCCAGCGGGCGCCGTGCGGGGTGTCCTCGACGATGATCCCGGCGTCGGCGAGGCCGTCGCGGATGGCATCGGCGGACGCATAGTCCTTGCGGGCCCGCGCCGCCTGCCGCTGCTCCAGGGCGACCGCGACCAGGGCGTCCACGACGGGGCGCAGGTCGTCGCCGCCCGCCTGGCTCCACTGCTCCGACAGCGGGTCGAGGCCCAGCACGTCCGCCATCGCCCGGACGGACGCCAGGTGCCCGCGGACCGCGCCCTCGTCGCCGGCCGCGAGGGCGCTGTTGCCCTCCCGGACGGTCTCGTGCAGCGCGGCGAGGGCCTGCGGGACGCCCAGGTCGTCGTCCATCGCGGACGCGAACGCCTCCGGCACCGAGGCCGCCGGCTCCACCGCGCCCACGACCTCGCTCGCCCGCGTCACGAACCCCTCGATGCGCTGGTAAGCGGAGACCGCCTCCGCCAGCGCGGCGTCGGTGTAGTCCATCAGCGACCGGTAGTGCGCGGAGGCCAGGTAGTACCGGATCTCCGCCGGACGGGCCTTCCCGAGCAGGTCGGGCAGCAAAACGACGTTCCCGACCGACTTGCTCATCTTCTCGCCGTCCACGGTCAGCAGGCCGTTGTGCAGCCAGTACCGCGCGAACCCGTCGCCCGCCGCGCGCGACTGGGCGATCTCGTTCTCGTGGTGCGGGAAGATCAGGTCGACGCCGCCGCCGTGGATGTCGAAGGCGGGCCCGAGGTACTTGGTCGCCATCGCCGAGCACTCCAGGTGCCAGCCGGGCCGCCCGTCGCCCCAGGGCGTCTCCCAGGACGGCTCGCCCGGCTTGGCGCCCTTCCACAGCGCGAAGTCGCGCGGATCGCGCTTGGCGTCCTCGTTCGGGGTGTCGCCGGTCGGCCGCATGTTCTCCAGCCGCTGGTTGGACAGCTCGCCGTAGTGGTCCGCCCACGACTTCACGTCGAAGTACACGTCGCCGGCCGCGGTGTAGGCGTGGCCCTTCTCGATCAGCCTGCGGATCAGCACGACCATCTCCGGGACGTGCCCGGTGGCGCGCGGCTCGATCGTCGGCGGCAGGCATCCGAGCAGGTCGTAGCCCTGCGTGAAGACCCGCTGGTTGCCCTCGGCGATCGCGAACCACGGCACGTCGCGCTCCGCCGCCACCGCGATGATCTTGTCGTCGACGTCGGTGACGTTCCGCGCGAACGTCACCTCGTACCCGGACGTGCGCAGCCACCGCAGCAGCACGTCGTAGATGACACCGGACCGCAGATGCCCGATGTGCGGCGAGGCCTGCGGCGTCGCACCACACACGTACATCCCCACGCGGCCCTCTTCCAGGGGCTCGAACGCACGGACGCTACGGGTACCGGTGTCGTAAAGGCGCAGACTCACAGCCACAGGTTATTGGATCGGCGCCCGCCCGCGTGGGCTCTCGCGCACCCGCGCCCCTGCCGCCTCACCGCGTACGCGGGTGGTGGGGCGGGAGGGCGCGCGGCGGCCGGACGGAGTCAGGGGGCGGTGAAGGTCCTGCTCAGGTTGGCGGCGAACGCCGGGGCCTCGGCGCCGAAGCCGCCGTGGTCGCCGGGATAGGTCTCGGCGGGCCGTCCGAGGCGCTCGGCCAGGGCGAGGCCGGCCCGGTGGGGCGGCTCACCGGCGGACTTCTCACCGACCGCCACGACGATCTCGACGGGGGCCGCACGCAGTTCCTCGAGGTCGAGGGCGTGCCGGCCGAAGGCGGGCACCTCGTAGCCGATGAAGAATCCGGTGTTCTTCTCGAAGCGCGCGAACATCTCCAGCATTTCCGGGCTCGGCGGCTCAGCCGGCTCCGCCGCGTCTGCGGAGTCGTCGCCGCCGGACATGCCCATGGCGGCGCCGAACACGCCCATCGCGGGGCCGGCACCGCCGTCCCGGTAGGCCTGCTCGACGTCCGAGATGACCGATTCCCAGTGATCGGCGTCCGGCAGCAGCCCGAGCAGCGGCGGCTCGTGCGCGACGACCGCGCGGACCTGATCCGGGTGCCGCACCGCCAGTTCAAGGGCGATCTGCGCGCCCGAGCTGTTGCCGAAGACGAAGGCGGGGGCGCCGGCCACCTCGGCGAGCAGCCGGGACGCGTCGTCGGCGTGGACGGCGACGTCCTGGAGCTCCGGCGGGCCGGCGAGGGGGCTGCGCGAGTTGCCGCGCCGGTCGTAGGTGACGACCGTGTACCGGTCGGCGAGCAGCGCGGCGAGGCCGGCGTACCCGGCGGCGTCGTAGATCCCGCCGCAGATCAGCAGCAGGACGGGACCGGAGCCGCGCACCTCGTAGTGCAGGGAGGCGCCGGGGACGTCAAGGGTTCGCGTCGTCGTTTCCATCGTGGTCTTCTCCGTCGAGTCGTGCGATGCGGGCTTCGAGGTAGCGCTGTTCGGGGAGGCTCGTGGTGCCGCGGGCGGCCTCCCGGTAGGCGTCGCGGGCGGCGTCCGTGTCGCCCGCCTGCTCCAGCAGGTGGGCCCGGACGGCCGCCAGCCGGTGGTGCTCGGACAGGCGCTCGTCGCCGTCCAGGGTCCGCAGCAGGTCGAGGCCGGCCCGCGGGCCGTGCACCATCGCGAGCGCGACGGCCTCGTTCAGCGTGACCACCGGGTTCGGCGCCAGGTGCGACAGCAGCCGGTAGAGGCCGAGGATCTGCGGCCAGTCGGTGTCCTCCGGGCGCGCGGCCTCCGCGTGGACGGCGGCGATCGCGGCCTGCACCTGGTACGGGCCCGGCGGCGACCAGGTGAGGGCGTCGGTGATCAGCCCCGTGCCCTCGGCGATGGACGCGGCGTCCCACCGCGTCCGGTCCTGCTCGGTGAGCGGGACGAGCAGGCCGTCGCGGCCGGTGCGGGCGGGGCGCCGGGCATCGGTCAGCAGCATGAGGGCGAGCAGCCCGGTGACCTCGCCGTCCCCGGGCAGCAGGCCGTGCACCGCCCGGGCCAGCCGGATCGCCTCGGCCGTGAGGTCGGCGCGCTGCAGGTCGGGGCCGCTGGAGGCGGTGTACCCCTCGTTGAAGATCAGGTACAGCACCTGCAGGACGGCGCGGAGCCGCTCGTCGCGCTCGTCCGGCGGCGGCGGCGCGAACCGGGCGCCGGCCGCCCTGATCCGCTGCTTGGCCCGGCTGATCCGCTGCGCCATCGTCGCCTCGGGCACCAGGAACGCCCGCGCGATCTGCGCGGTGCCCAGCCCGCCGACCGCGCGCAGGGTGAGCGCGACCTGCGAGGACGGCGTCAGCGCCGGATGGCAGCACAGGAACAGCAGGGTCAGTGTGTCGTCGCGGTCGCCGGGCCGGTCCTCGCCGGGGCCCTCCTCGTCCGCCAGCGACTCCCGCAGCGCGACGGCGGCCTCCCGGTCGCGGCGCGCGCGGTCGCTGCGCCACTGGTCGGTGAGCCGGCGCGTCGCGACGGTCAGCAGCCAGCCGCGCGGGTTCCGCGGGACGCCCTCCCCCGGCCACTGGACGGCCGCGGCGAGCAGCGCCTCCTGCACGGCGTCCTCGCACTGGTCGAACGCGCCGTGCCGGCGGACGAGGGTCCCGAGGACCTGCGGCGCCAGCTCGCGCAGCAGGTCCTCGACCGCGACGGACAAGGTCACATCTCGCTCCCCGCGTGGTGCATGACGGGACGTACCTCCATCCGCCCGCCGAACCGGACGTCGGGCCAGCGCGAGGCGATCTCCACGGCCCGCTCGAGGCTCTCGCAGTCGACGGTGAGGTAGCCGGCGAGGTGCTCCTTGGCCTCCACGAACGGGCCGTCGGTCACCGCGGGCAGCCCGTCCCGCTCCCGGACGACCCTGGTGGTGGACGGGTCGGCGAGCGCCTCGGTGACCACCAGCTCGCCGCGCTCGGCGATCTCCTTCATGATCTCGTCGACCTCGCCGAACAGCCGCTGCCGCTCCTGCTCGGTCAGCTCCTCGACGAATCCCGGCCGGTTGAAGATCAGCAGCATGTACTTCACGGTGTCTCCTCTTTCCGCGGCGGCCGCGCACGGCCGCGCGCAGGTCTCGGTGCGGCCTCTGTGGCCGCGCGTCACCCGGAGATCGGAGCCGCGGCCGGTTCCTCGACATCCTCCCCGAAGAAATCTCCAACCCCACCAAAAATCCCCTGCCCCCTGCGGTGTTCAGGTGGCCGGGCCGGCGGGGGTGCGGAGGGCGCGGCGGACGGCGGTGCGGAGCCAGTGGTGGGCTCCGTCGGCGGCGTGGCGGGGGTGCCAGGCCATGCCGATGGTCAGGGGCGGCAGCGGCAGAGGGATGTCGAGGAGGTGCAGGCCGAGGGCGGTGGCGTCGTCGGTGAGGGGCGAGGGGGCGGCGCCGGGGAGCGCGGCCGGGATGAGGCAGACGACGTCGCTGCGGGCGGCGAGGGTCATCGCGGCCAGGTGGCCGGGGAGCACGATGGCGACCCGCCGGCGGAGGCCGTGCTCGGCCAGGGCGGCGTCGAGAGGCCCGGTGAACCGGCCGCGGCGGCTGACCGCGACGTGTTCGGCGGCGGCGAGCCTGGCCGGGGTCAAGGCTTCCTCGGTGAGGGGGTGACCGGGCCGAACGGCCGCCATCATGCGGAGCGCGACCAGCTCCTCGACCTGGGTTTCGGGGTCGACATGGTCGATGGAACCGATCTCCAGGTCGATCCGGCCGTCGCGCAGGGCAGGCCCGGCCTCCAGCTCTTCGGCCCGGAACCGGAGCGAGACCCCCGGCGCCTCCTGCCGGGACAGCCGCAGCAGCCCGGGGGCCAGCGCCGCACCGATCAGGTCGGCGGTCTGGAGCGTGAAGGTGCTGCGCAGGGCGGCAGGGTCGACGCCGGTGCCGGGGCTGAGCAGGGCGCCGAGGCGGCGCACCACCGTCGCGGCCTCGTCGCGCAGCGCCTGGGCGCGAGGGGTGGGGACCATGGTCTGCCCGGCCCGGACCAGGAGGGGGTCCTGGAGGATGCGGCGGAGCCGGGCCAGGGTTCGGCTCATGGCGGCCGGTGAGGTGTGCAGGCGGGCCGCGGCGCGGGTGACGCTCTGCTCGGCCAGCAGGGCGTCCAGCGCGACGGCGAGCCCCCACCGGGAACATCGGCCGCCACCTGCTGTCGCTGCTGCTGGAGTCCGCCCCCGCCCGCGGCGAGGAACTGCGGGTGATCGTGCGCGACCCCGCCCGGCTCCCCGAGCCGGTGCGCGAACGCGCTGAGGTGGTCACCGGCTCGCACGGTGACGCCGAGGTCGTCCACCGGGCCTTCGAGGGGGCGGACGCCGTCTTCTGGCTCGTCCCGCCGGACTCCTCCCTGGCCCCGGAGGACGCCTACCGCGGCTTCACCCGCCCCGCCGCGAAGGCGCTCGCCGCGCACGGCGTCGGCCACGTCGTCGGCATCTCAGCGCTCGGCCGCAGTACCCCGGTCGCCGGCCGCGCCGGGCTCGTCACCGCCTCCCTCGACATGGACGACCTCATCGCGGACACCGGCGTCGCCTACCGCGCCCTGGCCAATCCCTCCTTCTTCGAGAACCTCCTCGAGGAGGCCGACGCCATCCGCGAGAAGGGCGTCTTCACCGACGCCGTCGCCGCCGACCGCAGGGCCCCGCTCGTCGCCGTCGCCGACATCGCCGCCGTCGCCGCCGGCCTGCTGCTGGACCGCTCATGGACCGGCAACGGCAGCGTCCCGGTCCTCGGGCCTCGGGACCTGTCCCCGAACGACCTGGCCCGCATCATGACCGAGCAGCTCGGCCGCCCCGTCCGTTACGAGCGGCAGCCGCTCGACGACCTTCACGCCACCCTCGTCGGCTACGGCCTCGACGAGGCGTTCGTGCAGGGCATCGTCGACATGAAGCGGGCCAAGGACGACGGCCTGGACGCCGGCGTCGCCCGCACCCCGGACACCGCCTCCCCCACCACCTTCGAGCAGTGGTGCGCCGAGACCCTCAAGCCCGCCGTGCTCTCCTGACACCCGCCCGCCCGCGCACCGCCGGCCCCCGGTGCTCGCGCACCGGGACCACACCTGAGGAACCGATCATGCCCACCGAGGAAGCCGCAGCGCCGGTGACCGCGTTCATGCTGGTCAAGACCAACCCCGAGCGGCTCGCCATGACCGTCCGGGAGCTGCACTCCGGCACACGTCCTAGACGGGGCCGAGCATTTCCCTGATCTGGTCGCAGAGCAGGGTGAAGGGCAGCGCGTCCGGCATGTGGCCGGCGATCGCGGTCAGGTCGGGATGGCCGCCGTAGCCGCACACGGTCACCAGCCCGCCGCCGATCCCGACCTCGCGGACGGCCGGCCACGGGAGCCGCTGCCCGTCCTTCTCGACGCCGTCGAGGTCGACGGTGAACGGCCCCAGCCGGACGGGCTCGCCCGCCTTCACCGCCGCGAGAAGCCGGGGCACCGTGCGGCGCGTCACCTCGGCGGCGACCGTCTCGCCGAGCATCCGCACGCCCGGCAACTCGTCGCCGAAGCGCAGCACGCGTCCGTCCGACGTCACGACCGTGAACCGCCATCGGGTCCCGCCGGCCGCCCCGGAAACGCCCACCCGGGTCGAGCCGGCGGCCCGGCCCGGCGGCGCCGAAGCACCGGCCCACGTCTGGACGCCGGACACGGTCACCGATGCCAGGTCGTCCCACACGAACACCGCCGCATCACCGCCCAAGCCACCGCCCGCACCGTGTGCATCCTCGTCGCCCCACCCGCCGTCCGACTCCTGGACGTGCCGGATCTGTGCGACGGCGTTGTCGCGCGAGCCGCCGTTCGGGCGGGGGGCCGGGGCCACGATGAGGCCGCCGGAGAAGAGGTGGACCACCTGGGCGCGGTTCCACACGGTGCTCCATCCCGCGATCCAGCCGGCCGCCGCGGCGCACCCCATGGCGATGACGGTGAGCGGGGCGCCGAGCCACGCGCGCCCGGTGAGGAAGGCGGCGATGGCGGCCGGGACGAGCAGGACCACGGCCACGGCGAGCGCGGCCAGCCAGGTGAGCGCGCGGCGGCGGGCCGGCCGCCCGTCGAAGGTCCGGACCGGCTCGCCGAGCGCAGGCGGCTCAGCCATCGCCCTCCCGCTGACCGGAGACGCGCACCCGGGCCTGGCCGGGAGCGGCGCGTCCCGTCCCACGGTGAGCAGGCGCGTCTGTTGCGTTGTGGTTCGACGGGGTCGGGCAGTTGTGCGTGGGGGTTGGCCAGGTCGGGTGGGCGTCGGACGTCGTCTGGTGAGGGCGCAGCGGGCCGGGCGGTTCATCGGCGTGCGGGGCGCCGTCGGACCGCGCGTGACGTCTCCGTGGGACCTGGCCCACGGCCCTGCAGTACGGCATCGCCGCCTCCCATCGGGGACGCCTCCGTCCCCTTACCGTACGTGTCGCGCCGGGCCCCAGCGAGCCCGGTGGCTCCATGTTGGCGGCCGCCCGCGACCGACGGAAGGAGAACCTCGTTCTGTGGATAACTCGTGCCGTCACGGCAGCGGCGGGTGCACCGTGCCGACGACCTCGCCCAGGGAGATGACCGAGCCGGACGCGCCCGGGGCCTTCGCCCGGATCGTCACGGTGTCGCCGTCCTCCAGGAACGTCCGTTCCGTCCCGTCGCCCAGCGCCACCGGTTCGCGGCCGTTCCACGCGAGTTCCAGCAGGCAGCCGCGCTGGCCGCGCTCCGGGCCCGACACCGTCCCGGACGCGAACAGGTCGCCGGTCCGCAGCGGCGCCCCGTTGACCGTGGCGTGCGCGAGCTGCTGCGGCGCCGTCCAGTACATCCCGGCGAACGGCGGCTCCGCGACGACGTGCCCGTTGATCAGGACCTCCAGCCGCAGGTCGAGGCCCCACGGCTCGTCGCATCGCAGGTAGCCGAGCGGCTCCGGGTCCTGGACGGGCGGGGCCACCCGGGCGTGCTCCAGCGCGGCGACCGGCACCACCCACGAGGAGATCGACGTCGCGAACGACTTGCTCAGGAACGGCCCGAGCGGCTGCGACTCCCATGCCTGCAGGTCGCGCGCGCTCCAGTCGTTGACCAGCAGGAACCCGAACACGTGGTCGCGGAAGGCGGCCGTCGCGACCCCGCGTCCCGCCGCGGACGGCACGCCGGCGACGAACCCGACCTCCGCCTCGAAGTCCAGCCGCAGCGACGGCCCGTACGACGGCTCGGGCTCCCCCGGACCGGTCATGCGCTGCCCGGACGGCCGGGCGATCGGGGTCCCCGTCGGGTACACCGTCCCCGCGCGCCCGTGGTAGCCGACCGGCAGCCGCTTCCAGTTGGGCTTGAGCGGCTCGGCCTGGGGGCGGAAGATCCGGCCCACGTTGGACGCGTGGTGCTCGGAGGAGTAGAAGTCCACGTAGTCGGCGACCTCGATCGGCCGGAGCAGCTCCACGTCCGCGACCGGGATCAGGTGCGGCAGGACCTGCTCGCGGTGCGCCTCGTCGGTCAGCAGTTCGGTGAGCCGGGCGCGGTTGGCCTGCCAGGCGGCCCGTCCGGCCACCATGAAGGCGTTCAGCGAGCCGGACGCGAAGTAGTGCCGGTCCTCCACCAGCCCGGCGGCCGACAACTCCGCGAGGTCGAGGACGTACGCCCCGATCGCCACGCCCACGCGCGGCATCTCCCCGGGACGCGAGAACACGCCGTACGGCAGGTTCTCGATACCGAAGCCGTCGTCCTCGTCGACCTCAACCCACGAAACCGTCGTCATGGAGACATATCTTCCCCGCCGTCCCGCATTCTGACCGGCCTGATCCGCGCGAGATCCGTCCGCGCGGGGCCTACTCGACGGGCGGGGTCGGGCCGCTGCGGAAGTTGCCGGACGGCGGCGGGTTCCAGTCCCAGATGCGTCCCTCGCCGGGTTCCGTCTCGTCTTCCGGGCTGGGCGACGGGCGCGGGACGCGCGGAATCGGCGGTGCGTCGCCGTCGCCCCCCGCATCCGGGTCCTCGGCCCGGTCGGCGGGAGGGCCGTCGTACTCCTCCGCGTCGGACGGGTCGGGCTCGTCCTCGTGTCCCGGCATGACGATGTCGGGACGGGTGGTCCGGGCGTGATCGAGCGGCTCGGGCCCGCCGGTGTCGCGGCTCCTGACCAGTTCCATGTCGGTGGCGAGCAGCGCCGGCGCCGGCCGGGGCTCGGGCAGCGGGTCGAGCGGAGGGGACGGCTCCCGGCCGAACTCCTCCGCGTACTCGACGCCGTAGTCCTCGTCGTCGTCGTACCCGTCCCCGCGCGCCCCCTCGCCCTCGGGCCCCGCGTCGTATTCGGCCCCGCGCGCGCCCTCGTCCTCGGGCTCCGCGTCGTGCCGCGCCCCCTCGTCCTCGTCGTCGTATCCGCCTTCACGTGCCGCGACGGGCACGGCCGCCTCTTCGTAACCGTGCTCGTCGACGGCCCCGTACTCGCGTACCGCCGCGTATTCGTTCTCCCGGGCCGTCTCGTACTCGTGAGCCGGTTCGCGGTCGTGGACGGTCTCGGGCTCGAAGTCGTGCTCCGGGCCGGAGACCGGCAGCAGGTCCAGCGGACGCACGGGCTCGCGCTCGTCGGCGTACCGGGACCCGTCGTCGCCCGCGGGCGCGTCCAGCGCGGCGGGCGGTTCCAGGGCCGGCAGCACCCGGACGTGGCCGCGCTGCGTCTCGACGGGCTCGGGCTCGCCGCCGGCGGGCCGGGCCACCCGGATCTGCTTGATCATCGTCAGCCACAGCCACACGGCGATCACCAGCAGCACGTGCGGCGCCACGGCGACGCCCGCGCGGACCGGGGTGCGGGGCAGCGACCCGAAACCCCACACCGAGTGCTGGACGGCGGCAGCGGCGGCCCCGGCGACCAGGAGGAGCAGCAGGGCCCAGCGCAGCAGCCGCGTCCACCAGCGGGCGTTGCGGGCGACGACCAGCGCGAGGATCGTCATGGCGGTGAGCGCGTCGGCCATCACGGGATAGACCGGTGCCCACCGGTGGCTCGCCCGTCCGGCCAGCGCGAGTTCGCGGAGCACGGGGTAGGTCAGCACGTAGGCGCCGGCCGCCAGCGCGGCGACGACGAGGCCGGCGGTCGCGGTGAGCAGCCGCCGCTGGGCCGGGCTGTAGCGGGGGCCGCCGGGCCGCATGGGATCAGATGGCATGACTCTCGTTCCGGGGTGAGCGCCTTGCGGGGTGGGCCTTCAAGGCGACCCTAGCCAGCCCGGACGGCGCTCACCCGCATCTTCGCCGCGATCATCCGGCGCCGCGCACCTTAGGCCCCGAGACGCCCGCTATGCCGCGCCGCGCGGGGGTGGGGAAGATCAGGCGGGAGGAAGGACGAGGGCGGTCGCGACGGCGGCGAGGCCCTCGCCGCGGCCGGTGAGGCCGAGGCCGTCGGTGGTGGTGGCGGAGACGCTCACCGGGGCGCCGCCGAGCGCCTCGCCGAGCACCTTCTCGGCCTCGGCACGGCGCTTGCCGATCTTGGGGCGGTTGCCGACGACCTGGACGGCGACGTTGCCGATGGTGAAACCGGCCTCGCCGGCCAGGCGGGCGACCTCGCGCAGCAGGTCGGTGCCGGACGCGCCGGCCCAGCGCGGGTCGGCCGTGCCGAAGACGGCACCGAGGTCGCCGAGGCCGCAGGCCGACAGCAGCGCGTCGCAGGCGGCGTGCGCGGCGACGTCGCCGTCGGAGTGGCCGGTCAGGCCGTGGCCCTCGCCGGGCCATTCGAGACCCGCGACCCACAGCGGGCGCGGGGACGACGAGAACGGGTGGACGTCGGTGCCGACGCCCACCCGTGGAATCCGTGCGCTCAACTCAGCTGGCCAGGACCTCGTCGAGCAGGGCCTCGGCCTTGTCCTCGTTGGTCTTCTCGGCGAGCGCGAGCTCGCTGACCAGGATCTGGCGCGCCTTGGCGAGCATGCGCTTCTCGCCCGCCGACAGGCCGCGCTCCTTGTCGCGCCGCCAGAGGTCGCGGACGACCTCGGCGACCTTGTTCACGTCGCCGGAGGCGAGCTTCTCAAGGTTCGCCTTGTACCGGCGCGACCAGTTGGTGGGCTCTTCGGTGTAGGGTGCGCGCAGCACCTCGAACACCTTCTCCAGACCCTCCTGGCCGACGACGTCCCGGACGCCCACGTCCTCGACGTTCTCGACCGGGACCTGCACTGTCAGGTCGCCCTTGTCGACCTTCAAGACCAGATAGGTCTTTTCCTCACCTTTGATGGTGCGAGTCTCGATGGCCTCGATCCGAGCAGCCCCATGGTGGGGGTAGACGACGGTGTCGCCGACCTGGAAAGTCATGTGACAAGTACCCCTTCCGCTAGAACCAGGATAGCACGGAAACCGGCGTGGCCGAACCGGCCTTGGGTACATATGCGCAGGTCAACCCCCTTATTGGGGTATTGACAAAGCTCTTTAATGGTGCATCGGGCACCTGTTCCGCCCACTCTGCGTGACCGCCGCACCACCCGCCTCCACCTGCACCCCCTTACCGCCAACGGCCCTCGGGATACAAGCGTCGCCGCTGCCGATCGGGCGGACGCGCCCCATACTGGAGGTGAACATGCCGCCCCGGGCGGGTACGAAGCGCCCGGACGGGACCGAAAAGGGACCGAACCACCTCCTGGAGCCCAGGGGCCGCCGCCCGGGGGCGGGCCGGTGGCGGGCGGCGAGGCGGTGCCGGCGGAGCGACGGCGAGGAGGTGCGGCGTGAGGCCGGACGGCGACCCGGATCCCGATGACTACGGGCTCCCTCATGTGGACGTCGTCGTGCCGGATGACGCCCGCGAGCTCGACCGCGACGTCCTCGCCTACCGCCGCGAGGAGCGCCGGCGGCGCCGCCGCAGGCGCGTGCGGCGGCTGTTCAGCCCGGTCACCCGGTTCGGCGTCGCCATCCCGATCATCGCCGGGGCGCTGCTGGTCGCGCTGATCAGCGGCGCGCTGATGACGGCGTTCGGGCCGCGCCCGGCGCCGCGTCCGAAGGGCGTCCCGCTGGCCCCGCACCCGACCGCGGCGGCGGGCGCGATCGGCGGCCTGCTGCCGACCGGCTCGGTGGACGAGGTGAACGGCCACAAGAGCGCCCGGAACCTGCGCGACCTGCGCCCCGCGGTGTTCGGCATCGTGCCGCCGGGCTACCGGTGCCAGGACGTCGTCGCCGCGCTCGCGGGCCGGACGCACGAGTACGGGATCAAGTTCCTGCTGGTCGCCGACCCGCGCGGGGCGGGCGGGCGGGAGCCCGTCGCGCTCAAGGAGCTGAAGGCGTGCGCGGGCACGGCCCACGACGGGACGCCGCTGGTCCTCCAGGACGGCAAGGCCCTCCTGGCCGGCGCCTACGCCCCCGCGCCGGGCTCGCCGGCGCCCGGGCTGACCGCCGTGTTCGTCCAGCCGGACGGCATCGTCAAGGAGGTCGTGAACGCCCCCACCCCCGGCCCGGACCTCTCCCAGAAGGTCAAGTCCCTGGGATACGGCTGACAATTTCCGGGCGTGTCACCACCCCGGATCAGGGCTCGGACCCGGACCTCGCTACGCTTCCCCTGGCGTATCTCACGCCGCTCCCGAAACGTCCAATGCCTTTTTTCGCGAGGAGACCGACGCCGTGATCCGAAACAGCCGTCGAGTGGTCGCGCTCGCCGTCGCGGGCGCCGTCGCGATCGCACCGGTGATCTCCGGCTGCGGCGCCGGCGAGGAACCTCAGACCTCCGCTCCCACCCAGCTGACGGAGGGCGTCAACGCGTCGCTCCCGAAGAACAAGCCGGCGGCGGCGCAGATCGACATCCGCAACCTGTTCGTGCTCGGGCCGAAGCCCGGCCAGACGCTGGCGCAGGGCGCCTCCGCCCCGCTGTACGCGACGATCATCAACCAGGTGAAGGGCCGGCCCGACAAGCTCGTGTCGGTCGCCTCGCCCTCGTTCTCCCAGGTGAAGATCGCCGGCGGCGGCGTGGTGATCCCGCCGGCCGCGGCGTCCGGCGAGGGCAGCGCGGTCAAGCTGATCGGGCAGACGATCGCGCCGGGCACCGAGCCGAGCGCGACGCCGACCGGCAAGAAGGGGAAGAAGTCGCCCGGCGCGTCCGCGACGCCGAGCGCGACCGGCTCGCCCGTGACACCCGGCCCGACGGGCACCGGCGAGGCGCCGGGCGGGAACCCCTCGCAGGAGTCCAGCAACACGCCGTCGGCGCCGCAGCAGACCCCGAACGTGCCGGAGCCGGCCGGCGGGACGGGCCCGCTCGTCGTGCTGACCGGGCTGGCCCAGCAGCTGTACGGCGGCGAGCACCTCAAGGTGACGCTGCAGTTCGAGCAGGCGGGATCGATCCAGGTCGAGGTCCCGGTCATCCCGCAGCAGGGCGAGTACGTGACCTACCCGGCCGTGGCCGAGCCGTCCCCGAGCGGCGCCGCGACGCCGAGCGGCGGCGCGACCCCGACGCCGAACGTGTCGGGCGGCTCCGGTGAGAACGGCGAGTCGCCGACGCCGTCCATCTCCCCCTCGCAGTGAGGCCCTGACAAAGGGAACGGCCCGTACGGCACTCGCCGTACGGGCCTTTCCTTTATACGGCCGTCTCAGATTCTTAGGGCTCGAACTTGTAGCCCAACCCGCGGACCGTGACGATGTAGCGCGGCGAGGACGGGGTCGCCTCGATCTTGGCGCGCAGCCGCTTGATGTGGACGTCCAGGGTCTTGGTGTCCCCGACGTAGTCGGCGCCCCACACGCGGTCGATCAGCTGCATGCGGGTCAGGACGCGGCCCGCGTTGCGCAGCAGCACCTCCAGGAGCTCGAACTCCTTCAACGGGAGCTGGACGGCCTCGCCGGCGACGCTGACCACGTGCCGCTCCACGTCCATCCGGACCGGGCCGGCCTCGAGCGTGGCGGGGGCCAGCTCCTCGACCTCGCCCTGGCGGCGCAGCACGGCCCGCATCCGGGCGATCAGCTCCCGGGTGGAGAACGGCTTGGTGACGTAGTCGTCGGCGCCGAGTTCGAGGCCGACGACCTTGTCGACCTCGCTGTCCTTGGCCGTCAGCATGATCACCGGGACGCTGGACCTCGTGCGCAGCTCCCGGCACACCTCGGTGCCGGGCAGGCCGGGCAGCATCAGGTCGAGCAGCACGAGGTCGGCGCCGTTGCGCTCGAAGATGTCGAGCGCGTCGGGGCCGGTGGCCGCGACGGCCACCTCGAAGCCCTCCTTGCGCAGGTTGTACGACAGTGCGTCGCTGAACGACTCCTCGTCTTCAACGACGAGCACGCGGGTCACGGTGTTGCCTCCCGGGCGGTTTCCATTGCTGCCCTTTCGACGGGCCTCACTGCGGGCACGGGCGGGTCGAGCAGGGGGAGCCGGAGCGTGAACGTCGACCCGGACCCCTCCTTGCTCCACACCGTCACCTCTCCGCCGTGCTTGGTGGTGACGTGCTTGACGATGGCCAGTCCGAGGCCGGTGCCGCCGGTCTGCCGCGACCGGGCCGGGTCGACCCGGTAGAACCGCTCGAAGATGCGCTCGATCTCCGTCTCCGGGATGCCGATCCCCTGGTCGGTGACGTTGACCTCGACGTACCGGTCCTCGCACCGGCGGGCCGACACGACGACCCGGGTGTGCTCGGGGCTGTAGGCGACGGCGTTGTCGATCAGGTTGCGCAGCGCGGTGATCAGCAGCTCCTCGTCGCCGCGCACCCGCAGGCCCTCCTGCCCGCCGGCGGCCAGCTCGATGTCCTTGCTGGACGCCTTGATCTGGCAGCGGTCGATCGCCTCGGCGGTGATCTCGTCCAGCCGGACGGGGACCAGCTCGGGCAGGGGCTCGTCGCCCTGGATCCGCGACAGGGTCATCAGGTCCTGGACGAGGTTGGTCAGCCGGACGGACTCGTACTGCATGCGCCCGGCGAAGCGGCGGACGGCCTCCGGGTCGTCGGCGGCGCCCTCGACGGTCTCGGCGAGCAGCGACAGCGCGCCGACCGGGGTCTTCAGCTCGTGGCTGACGTTGGCGACGAAGTCGCGGCGGATGGCCTCGGTGCGGCGCATCTCGGTGAGGTCCTCGGCCAGCACCAGGACGAGCCCGTGCGAGCCGAGCGGCGCGACCCGCACCGCGAACCAGCGTCCCTCGGCCCGGCCGCGCCGGCGGGTCTCCCCTACCTGGATCTCGGTCTCCCGGATCTCGCCGTCGCGGCGGACGAGCCGGGCCATCGCCAGCAGCTCGTCCACGACCAGCCGCTCGCCGCTGACCATGCCGAACGCGCGGGCGGCGGAGCTGGCCCGCAGCACCCGGTCCTCGGCGTCCACGACGACGGCCGAGGACCGCAGCACGCTGAGCACCGAGGCGACCCCCGGTGGCACGCCTCCGGCCGGCACCGCCGGGGACGCCGTCCGCTGGGCTCGCTCGCTCACGCGCACCGCCAATCCAGTAGCGAGCCCGATCGCGAGCCCGGCAAGCCCGGTCAGGCTCGCGACGATTTCGACCTCCACACCACGGATCGTAAGCGGCGATCCGAGCGTTGCAGCCCGGCGGCCTGCTCGAACGGGGTCTCGTTCCCCGAAAGTTCACCTTCTTATACGCGACGGTTCATGCTGATGGGGCAGGCTGTTGCGTGGGCGAGTCCGCCCGGATTGCCATTTTTGCCCCTCTTTGCCCCGAGGAATCCCAATTGCGTGACGCGTATCACGAGGAGCTCGACTCCCTCTCCGACAAGCTGGTGGAGATGACCCGCCTCGTCCGCTCCGCGATGGCCCGCGCGGTCACCGCGCTGCTGGACGCGGACCTGCGCCTGTCGGAGGAGGTCATCAGCGGGGATGAGCACGTCAACAAGATCGACGCGGAGATCGAGGAGACGGTCTTCGACCTGATGGCCCGGCAGCAGCCGGTCGCCGGCGACCTGCGCACCCTGATCACCGCGCTGCGGATGAGCGGCGACCTGGAGCGGATGGGCGACCTCGCGGTGCACATCGCCAAGACCGCCCGCCGCCGCCACCCCGAGCCGGCCGTCCCGCCCGAGCTCCAGGCCACCGTCCTGGAGATGGGGCAGATCGCCGAGCGGATGATCGCCAAGACCGGCAGCGTGATCGCGTCCCAGGACGTCGAGATGGGCCTCGAGCTCGACGCCGACGACGACCAGATGGACCGCCTGCACCGCCGGCTGTTCGACATCCTGCTCTCC
Organism: Actinomadura napierensis; assembly: GCF_039529375.1. Lineage (NCBI taxonomy): Bacteria > Bacillati > Actinomycetota > Actinomycetes > Streptosporangiales > Thermomonosporaceae > Actinomadura > Actinomadura napierensis. Next base: position 53,873 of record NZ_BAAAMR010000041.1, on the reverse strand, counting down.
CCCAAGTGGAAGCACGGCGTCGAGCCGGCCGTCGACATCACCCTCGCCGGCCGCTACTTCGAGCGCTTCGCCGACCACGCCGTCCACGTCGCAGAGAACGTCGTGTACCTGGTCACCGGCCAGCGCCCCGAAGAGATCACCGACTTCTCCTGACCCGCCCGCCGCCGGGCCGCCCGCCGCCGGCCCCGCCGCGGCGGGGTCAGGCCGGCGGGGCGACGAGGGCGACGTTGGCGAGCGCCCTGATGCCGAGCTTCAGGTCCCGCGGCGTGACGTCGTCGATCAGGAGCCGCTGCAGCAGGTATCCGGGCATGATCGCGAAGAGGGTCTTGCTCGCGGCCCCCACGTCGGTGTCGGCCGGCAGCAGCCCCTCGTCGACGAGCCGCCGCAGGTAGGCGCTCCAGATCTCGCGCAGCCCGGCGAACGAACCGGTGAGGTGGTCGGCGAGGTCGGGGTCGTGCATGGCGAGGGCCCAGGCCTGCGGGGCGAGCCGCACCGGCCCGTCCTCGCCCGACAGGCCGGTGAGCTCGTCGGCGAGCGACTCGAGGATCTCGTCCAGCGGGAGCAGCCGGTCACCGGTGGTGAGGCCGGTCAGGAACGCCTGCAGGTCGCCGACCACGGCCATCAGGTTGGCGGCGACGATCTCGTTCTTGCTCTTGAAGTACCGGTAGACGGCCCCGGCCGACAGCCCGGACTCGGCGAAGATGTCCTGCATGGACGTCTCGTGGACGCCCTTGCGGACGAAGCACCGGCGCGAGGCGTCCAGGATCTGGCGGCGGCGGCGTTCCAGGTGCTCCTCGCTGACCCGTGGCATGGTTCCAATATAAAACGAACGTCCGTTCTTGACAAGCCGCCCGGCGCGGTGCGACGCTGGCGGCATCTAAAAGAACGGACATTCGCTTTTTCTTGAGGAGCGGCCATGAAGTCCTCCCCCGCGGTGCGCGCCCTGGGCGTCGCCATCGGCGCGGCACTGCTGCAGATCGTCATGATCACCGCTTTCGCGTGGCCGTCCGCCCACCTCGCGCCGCGCCGCCTGCCCGTCGTCGTCGCCGGGCCCGCGGCCGGCGCGGTCGCCGAACGCCTGACGCACGCCCGGCCCGGCGCCTTCGCCATCACGACCCGCCCGGACGAGGCGTCCGCGCGCCGGGCCCTCACCGACCGCGACGCCTACGGCGCGATCATCGCCTCGCCGTCCGGGACGCGGGTGCTCACCGCCTCCGCGGCCTCCCCGGCGGTCGCGCAGCAGCTCGACGTCCTGGCCCAGCAGTTCGCGCCGAAGCGGGACGCGGCGGTGAACGCGATGCCCGCCGTCCAGGACGTCGTCGCCGCCGATCCTGACGACCCGCGCGGCACCGGGTTCGGCGGCATGGCGCTCCCGCTGATCATGTCGTCGATCGCCGGGGCGGCCTTCCTGACCTTCACGGTCCGCCGGGTGGCCTGGCGCGCCGCCGGCGTGCTGCTGTTCGCGCTGCTCGGCGGGCTCGGCTCGGCGGCCATCGCGCAGGGCTGGATGTCGCTGCTGCCCGGCCCGTACCTCGCCATCGCCGGCGTCATGGCGTTCACCATCGCCGCCGTCACCGGCACCGTCGCGGGCCTGGCCGCCGCCCTCGGACGGGCCGGGCTCGGCGTCGGCGCCATCGCCTTCCTGCTGGTCGGCAACCCGCTGTCCGCCGCGACCTCGGCCCCCGAGCTGCTGCCCCGGCCGTGGGGCGAGATCGGCCAGTACCTCCCGCCCGGCGCGAGCGCGACCCTGCTGCGCTCGGTCGCGTTCTTCGACGGCGCCGGCGCCGTCCGGCCGCTCGCGGTGCTGGCCGGCTGGACCGTGCTCGGGGCCGTCCTCATCGTGCTCGGCGCCCGGCGCGCCCGCGCCGGACAGGCGGCCGCCGCCGACCGCGCCCCGGAACCGGCGCTCACCTGACCGTCCGCACCCGCCCTGCCGTGCTCACGACAGGTTGGAGATGGGGAGCAGGCCGCGCTCGCCGAAGACCCTCTTCGCGACGAGGGTCGCGTTGACGGAGCGCGGCATGCCGGCGTAGACGGCCGAGTGCAGCAGCGCCTCGGCGATCTCCGTGGCGGTCAGGCCGACGTTCAGCGCGGCGTTGATGTGGACCTCCAGCTCGATCTCGCAGCCGCCCAGGGCGGTCAGCACGCCGAGCGTGACGAGCTGCCGGTCGCGGGCGGGCAGCTCGGGGCGGTCGTACATGTCGCCGAAGGCCCAGGCGACGACCTGGTGCCCGAGCTCGGGCGAGACGTCGGCGAGCGAGTCGACGATCCGCTGCCCGGCCTCCCCGTCGACCTGCTCCAGGACCTTCATCCCGTACTGGTGGCGCTCTTCGCGGTTCATCCCGTTCTCCTTCGGTTCGTTCCGTTCGGATGACTCGATCGTGTCGCGGATGAGCGCCGTGGCTGCCTTGCAGGCATGCGGAGATATGCTTCCCATGCTTGGGAGGCATGGATGGATCTGCGGATGCTCGGCTACGTCGTCGCGATCGCCGAGGAGGGGTCGGTCAGCGGCGCGGCGCGCCGACTCCGGCTGACCCAGCCGACCCTCAGCCGCCAGCTGCGGGAGCTGGAACGCCGCCTCGGCACGGAGCTGTTCGTCCGCGAGGGGCGCGGGCTCACCCCGACCGCGGCCGGAAAGGCGCTGGTGAAGCGGGCTTCGGTCGTCCTGGCCGAGGCGGAGGCGGCGCTGGAGGACGTCCGGCTCGCCGCGCAGGGCCTGGCCGGACGCGTGACGGTGACGTTCGCCGGATCCGGGATCAACGGGCCCCTCGGTGGCGCGCTCGGCCGGCTCCGCCGCGAGCTTCCCCGCGTCGAACTGCGGCTGGAGGAGAGCTTCAACGACGCCGAGATGTCGGACGGCGTGCTCGACGGGCGGTTCGACATCGCCGTGCAGCGGCTCCCCTCGCGCGACGCGCGGCTCGCCACCCGGCCGTGGTGGAACCAGCCGCTCACGCTGTTCCTGCCGTCCGCGCACCCTCTCGCGCACGTGCCCGGCCCGGCGCCGCTGGCGGCGCTCGGCCAGATCCCGCTGGTCGTGTGGCCGCGCGAGGTGTCACCGCATTCCCACGACGAGATCCTCGCGCTCTGCGACCAGGCGGGGGTGGTCCCCCGGACCGGCGCGCAGGGGCGCAGCGTGCAGACGGTCCTCGCGCTGGTCGCGGCCGGTTTCGGCGGCGCGGTGATGGCCGACTCGCACCGCGCGCTGCGCCGCGTCGGCGTGACGCCCCGCCCGCTCGCCGGCACGAACACGACCCTCTACCTGGTCTGGCGCGCGGACGACGCCAACCCCCTCGTCCACCGCTTCAGGGACACCCTCGCCGCCCTCACCTGATCGCGGTCCCGGGCTCCTAGCGCTCGGCGAGCAGCGCCTGGAGTCGTCCAGGCGTTCCAGAAGACCGCCGGCCCGCTCGGCACCGCCGTCACCGGCAGCGTCCCCGCCCCCGCCGCGATCGCCGCCATCGGCGCGCTCCTGACCCTGGCATTCTTGCCTCGGAGGATCACCGTGACCGACCCCAGCAACGCCCCGGCCAGGCCGGGACTGCGCGAGCGCAAGAAGGCCAGGACGCGCGCCGCGATCCAGACCTGCGCCATGCGCCTGTTCCGCGAGCAGGGCTACGACGCCACCACCATCGCGCAGATCATCGAGGCCGCCGACGTCTCCGAGACGACCTTCTTCCGCTACTTCCCCACCAAGGAGGACCTGGTCCTCCACGACGACTACGACCCGATGCTCATCGAGGCGTTCCAGGAGCAGCCGCCCGTCCCGGCCCTGCGCGCCTCGTTCGCCGCCGCCTTCACCGGCATCACCGCACGCGCCGGCCGCCGTCCCGACGGCCTGGCCGTCCGCACCGTCGCCGGGGCCGTCGTCGGCGCCGCCATGGCGGTGTCCGCCGCCGTCACCGACGACCCGGACGCCGACCTGCCCGCCCGCCTCGAACCCGGACTCGTCCTCTGACCCCCGCATGAGGAGCCTCCTGCTCGACGTGGCCCCGCTGCGGGAGTCGCCGCCGTTCCGGCGGCTGTGGATCGGCCAGACGCTCTCCGGGTTCGGCGGGCAGATGACGCTCGTCGCCGTGATGTTCCAGATCTGGCAGGCGACGCGGAGCACCGCCTGGACCGGCGCGGTCGGCCTCGCGCAGGCGGTCCCGCTCGTCGCGCTCGGGCTCTTCGCGGGATCGCTCGTCGACCGCGTGGACCGCCGGAGGTTCTACCTGCTCACGACCAGCGGGCAGACGGTGTGCTCGCTCGTCCTCGCACTTCAGGGCCTCTTCGGGCACCTCCCGCCCGCCGGGCTCCTCGGGGTGGTCACGGCGCAGTCCTGCTTCGCGGCGGGTGGCGGGCCGGCCTCGCGGACCTTCATTCCGCGGCTGCTGCCGAAGGACCAGGTGGCCGCCGGCCTCGCGCTGCGGCGGATCGCCTTCCAGGGCGCCATGCTGGTCGGGCCCGCGCTGGGCGGGCTGATCGTGGGCGGCATCGGCGTCGGCGGCTGCTACCTGGTCGACGCGCTCACGTTCGCCGCCGCGCTCTACGGCGCGTCCGGCCTACCGCCGATGCTTCCGGGCGACGAGCCCGCACGTCCCGGCCTGCGCGGGGTGCTCGACGGCCTGGCGTTCCTCGTCCGGACCCCGGTGATCCGCGGCGCCCTGCTCACCGACCTGGCCGTCACCGTGCTCTCGATGCCGGTCAGCCTGTTCCCGCTGATCAACGCCGAACGGTTCGGCGACGACCCGCGCACGCTCGGGTTCTTCCTCACCGCCATCGCCGTCGGCGGCGTCGCGGCGTCCCTGTTCTCCGGGACCTTCACCCGGCTCCCCCGCCCCGGCCTGGTCATGCTCGCCGGATCCGCCGCGTGGGGCGCGGCGCTCACCTTGTTCGGCCTGTCCCCCGGCCCGTGGACGGGCCTGGCCTGCCTCGTCCTGGCGGGCGCCGCCGACACCGTCTCCGTGGTGGCGCGGGGCACCGTCGTCCAGACGCACACCCCGAGCGAACTCCTCGGCCGGGTCGGCGCGGCCGAGCAGATCGTCGGCCAGGCCGGTCCCGACCTCGGCAACCTGCGCGCCGGCCTCGTCGCGGACGCCACCTCCGGCGCCGCGGCCGCCGTCAGCGGCGGCCTGCTGTGCCTCGGCGCCGTCGCCGCCGTGGCGGCCACGACCCCGGCCCTCCGCTGTCCGGCCGTGTCCCCGGCGTAGGGGTCAACCTGCCTTTGGTGCCACCGTCCGGCGGAGCAGGCAGAACTCGTTGCCCTCGGGGTCGGCGAGGACGTGCCAGGACTCCTCGCCCGTCTGCCCCACGTCGGCCGTCCGCGCGCCGAGGTCGAACAGGCGCTGGAGTTCCTCGTCCTGGTCGCGGTCGGTCGCGTTCACGTCGAAATGCAGCGGCAGCTTGCCGCGCTTCGGTTCGTCGCTGCGGCTGAGGACCAGCTTCAGCCCGGCATCGCCCGGCTCGGTTCCGGCGGGCCCGATCTCGACGTCGCCGTTGTCATCGCGCAACAGGACGACGTAGCCGAGCACCCGGCACCAGAAGTCGGCGAGGGTCTCGGGATCGCGGCAGTCGATGACGAACTCGGTGATGCGGCATGCCATCGCGCCACAGTACCCCGCTGTGGATCATGGCCGGACGAGGGGACCGCCGTCGCCGGCGGTCCCGTCGCGGCGAGTCACTTCTTGCGGCCCCGCCGGGTCTTCGGGGCGTCCTTCTTCGGCTCGTCCTTCTTGGGGGCGGCGGGCTTCTTGCCCCCGCCGCCGCCCTGGTTCTTGACGGCCTCGATGGCGGCCTTGGCGGCGGCCGGGTCGAGGTACTCGCCGCCGCGCTTGAGGGGGGCGAAGTCGTCGTCCAGCTCGTAGACGAGCGGGATGCCGGTGGGGATGTTCAGGCCGACGATCTGCTCGTCGGAGATGTCGTCCAGGTGCTTCACCAGGGCGCGCAGCGAGTTGCCGTGCGCGGCGACCAGCACGGTCTTGCCGACGGCGAGGTCGGGGACGATCGAGTCGTACCAGTACGGCAGCAGCCGGTCGACGACGTCGGCGAGGCACTCCGTGCGGGGGATCAGCTCGGACGGCAGCTCCGCGTAGCGCAGGTCGTTCACCTGGGACAGCGGGTCGTCGTCCTTGATGGGCGGCGGCGGGGTGTCGTAGGAGCGGCGCCAGGTCATGAACTGCTCTTCGCCGAACTCCTCGCGCGTCTGCGCCTTGTTCTTGCCCTGGAGGGCGCCGTAGTGGCGCTCGTTGAGCCGCCACGAGCGCTTGACGGGGATCCACAGCAGGTCCGCGACGTCCAGGGCGATGTTGGCGGTGCGGATGGCCCGCTTCAGCAGCGAGGTGTGCACCACGTCGGGGGTGATGTCGGCGTCGAGCAGCAGGTCGCCGCCGCGGGTCGCCTCGCTCTCGCCCTTCGTGGACAGGTCGACGTCCACCCAGCCGGTGAACAGTCCCTCCGCGTTCCAGACGCTTTCGCCGTGCCGCAGCAATACCAGGGTCGCCATGGTGCAGAGCCTATCGGCCCGGGTGGATCTACCCGCGATTGGCCGGGTCGGCGAAGGAGGCGAAGGCCTGCAGGTTGGCGAGGCTCTCGCCGCGCTTGACGCGCCAGTCCCACTCGCGCTGGATGGACGACTTGAAGCCGCGTTCGAGGGCCTTGTCGAAGTTCTCGTCGGAGTAGGTGAGGACGCAGCCGAGCAGCCGGTCGATCTCGTCGGCGCTGACGGACTCGAGGGGCACCTTGCCGACGAGGTGGACGTCGCCGACGTCGTCCAGCGCGAACGCGACGCCGTACATGCGGCCGTTCTTCTCCAGCAGGAACCGGTAGAACTCGGCGTGGTTCTCGTCGGGCCGGCGGCAGAAGAACGCCTCGACGTGCAGGCTGTGGTCGCCGACGATCAGCCAGGTCATGGTGGCGAGCTTGTGCTGGCCGGGCAGTTTGACGAAGAACGCGTTCTCGCGCGGCTCGTCGAACTCCAGCTCGGCGGCCTTCAACGCCTCCCGGATCGTCTCGACCTCGCTCATGCCGTCACCTCCGCGGTGAGTTGCGGCGAGAGCGTCGGCGGGGCAAGGCGGACGGCGGGTAGCGACATGGCACCGGTATACACGTCCAGGAGGCGGTCGACGGTGGCGTCCCAGCCGAAGTCCTGCGCGTGTCGGACGGCGCCGCGCGCGAGGCGGTTGTGCCTGCCCGGCTCGGCGTGCAGGCGGTTCAGGACGGCGGCGTAGTCGGCCGGGTCGTGCCCGGAGATCAGCACGCCGGACTCGCCGTCGGCTACGGCGGTGCACAGTCCGCCGACGCGGGACGCGACGACCGGCGTCCCGCAGGCCTGCGACTCGACGGCGACCAGGCCGAACGACTCGCTGTGGGACGGGACGACGGTGACGTCGGCGGCGCGGTACCAGTCGGCGAGGTCGCCCTGCGGGCTCGGCGGCTCGAACCGGACGACGTCGGCGATGCCGAGTTCGGCGGCGAGGGCCTGCAGGCCTTCGGGGCGGGACCGTCCGGAACCGCTGGGGCCGCCGACGACGGCGACGACGAGCTTGGAGCGCAGCGACGGGTCGTCGGCGAGCATGCGGGCGGCGGCGCGCAGCAGCACATCGGGCGCCTTGAGGGGCTGGATCCGGCCGACGAAGAGCAGGACGTACGCCTCGCGGGGCAGGCCGAGGCGGCGGCGCGCGGGGCCGGTGCGGTGCGGGAGGAGCCCGGTGCTGCGGGCGAGGACCGGGGATTCGGGGCGGAACAGCGACAGGTCGACGCCGGGGCTGACGACGGCGACGCGCCGGGGGTCGGCGCCGTAGAGGCCGATCAGCTCGTCGGCCTCCTCGCGGGTGTTGGCGACGAGCTGGTCGGAGGAGGCGACGACCTGCTCCTCGCCGAGGACGCGCTCCGCCGGCTCGGGCTTGTCGCCGTCGGCGAGCGCGGCGTTCTTGACCTTGGCCATCGTGTGCATCGAGTGCACGAGCGGGACGCCCCAGCGCTGCTTGGCGGCCCATCCGGCCTGCCCGGAAAGCCAGTAGTGGGTGTGCAGGAGGTCGTAGTGGCCGGGCTCGTAGGACGCCTCGGCGCGCAGGACTCCGGAGGTGAAGCCGCACAGCTGGCGGGGCAGCTCGCCCTTGTCGAGCTCCTCGAACGGGCCGGCGACGACGTGCCGGACGAGGACGCCGGGGGCCAGTTCGGCGACCGGCGGCAGGGCGCGGCAGGTGGCGCGGGTGAAGATGTCCACCTCGACGCCGCGGGCGGCGAGCCGTTTCGCCACCTCGACGATGTAGACGTTCATGCCGCCCGCGTCGCCGGTACCGGGTTGGTCCAGGGGGGAAGTATGAACACTGACGGTCGCAACTCGGTTGATACGACGCGACACCGGACACCACCTCCGGTAGTGCAACCTATCGGCCGCGTTACCTGTTCCCTCAGGAAGGTGGGCAATCGTCACTTCTCGCCACAGTGATCGACCTCACCGGGCCGCCGGAGGTGCCCACCTGGAAGGCTGGACGCATGCGTAAGACCGCGGTAGTGACCGGAGCAAGCAGCGGAATCGGGGCCGCCACGGCCAGGCGGCTGGCGGCGGAGGGCTTCAACGTCGTGCTGGCGGCGCGGCGCCGCGAGCGCCTCGACGCGCTCGCCAAGGAGATCTCCGGCGAGGTGCCGGGCGCCGCCAAGATCGTGCCGATCGCGCTGGACGTCACCTCGCAGGAGTCGGTGGACGCGCTCGCTGCGGCGGTCGGCGGCTGCCACGTGCTCGTCAACAACGCGGGCGGCGCGCTCGGCCTGGACACCGTGGAGACCGCCGACCTCGACGACTACCGCGCCATGTACGACACGAACGTGCTCGGGCTCGTCCGGGTGACGAAGGCGCTGCTGCCGAAGCTGATCGAGAGCGGCGCGGGCCACGTGGTGAACATCACCTCGCTCGCGGCGCACGTCCCGTACGAGGGCGGCGGCGGGTACAACGCGGCCAAGCACGCCGCCTACGCGGTGAACGAGGTCATGCGGCTGGAGCTGGTCGCCAAGCCCGTCCGGATCACGGAGATCGCGCCGGGTCTGGTGAAGACCGAGGAGTTCTCGCTGGTCCGGTTCCGCGGCGACGAGGAACGGGCCGCCAAGCCGTACGAGGGCGTGCCGGAGCCGCTGGTGGCCGAGGACGTCGCGGACTGCGTCGCCTGGGCCGTGACGCGCCCGCCGCACGTCAACATCGACCGGATCGACGTCCAGCCCCGCGTCCAGGCGGCCCCCCACCGGCTCCACCGCGAGAGCTGAAGTCAACGAGGGGAGACGGCGGGCCAGGGCAGGGTGACCTCGCCTTGGCGCCAGCGTCGGCGGGGGCCGTAGGGCGGGCGGGTGAGGACGGGGCGGGTGCGGGCCAGCAGGCGGACCGCCTCGATCCAGCGGGCGCGCGGGCCGAAGGCCGAGTGCGGGGCGGCCGTCGCCCAGCAGCGGTCGAACGCCATGAGCAGGTCGTGCACGGGTTCGCCCGGCACGTTGCGGTGGATCAGCGTCTTCGGGAGGCGTTCGGCCAGGTCGGAGGGGCGCCCAAGGGCTGGCAGGTGGGCGGCGAAGGTGATCGTCCGCGGGCCGTCCGGGCCGAGCGCGACCCAGACGGCGCGGCGGCCGATCTCGTCGCAGGTGCCCTCGACCAGCACGCCTCCGGGCGCGAGCCGCCCGCAGAGTTGGTCCCAGGCGCGCCAGGCCGCGTCCTCGTCGTACTGCCGCAGCACGTTGAAGGCGCGGATCAGGACGGGACGGCGCGGCACGGGCACCTCGAAGCCGCCGCGCCGGAACGACAGCCCGTCGTGCGGGCCGGTCCGGCCGAGGAGGGCGTGGCCGGCGGCGACGCGGTCGGGCTCGATCTCGACGCCGACGACCTCGAGCCGGGGCGAGACGGCGCGCAGGCGCGTGTACAGCTCGTAGGTGGTGACGGGGGACGCGCCGTAGCCGAGGTCGACGGCCAGCGGGCGCTCGCCCGTGCGCAGCGCGGCGGCCTGCGTGGCGGCGATCCAGCGGTCGATCCGGCGCAGGCGGTTGGGGGCCGTGGTGCCGCGGGTCACCTCCCCCACGGGCTTTTGCGATGCGACCACTTCCAGATTGTCGGGCTTTGACGCGACAAGCCGGTAATCGAACCGGATTCGGTAAGTAGTCGTTTACGCTGGTCTCCCCGAGAAGACCCCGGCCCCGAGGAGAGCCCGCATGCCCCAGCTCGACCTGGCGACCCTGCACGAGGCCGTCGCCGCCGCCGTCCCCGACCGCGAGGCGATGGTCTGGCGCGACCGGCGGCTGAGCTGGAGCCAGACGGCCGAGCGGACCCGGCGGCTCGCGCGCGTCCTGCACGGGCACGGGCTCGGGATCCGCGACGAACGCCCGGCCCGCCCGTGGGAGTCGCCGCACGACCACCTCGCGCTCTACCTGCACAACGGCCCCGAGTACGTCGAGGGCCTGGTCGGCGCGCACAAGGCCCGCGTCGCCCCGTTCAACGTCAACTACCGGTACGTGGACGACGAGCTGGCGCAGCTGTTCGCCGACGCGCGTCCGGCCGCGATCATGTACCACGCGCGGTTCGCCGACGTGATCGCCCGGGTCGTCAAGCGGCTCGACGCCCGGCCGCTGCTACTCCAGGTGGCGGACGAGTCCGGCAACGACCTGGTGCCGGAGGCGCTCGACTACGAGGAGGCGCTCGCGGCGGCGTCCGCCGACCCCCTCGACGGCGTCCGCCCGCAGGCCGGTGACCTGCACATCCTCTACACCGGCGGGACGACCGGGCTGCCCAAGGGCGTGCTGTGGCGGATCGGCGACCTGATGATCGGGCCGCTCGGCCTGCGCCGCCGCGACGGCTCGCCGCTCGACGACCTGGACGAGGCGGTCGCGCGGGCCGTCCGCAGCGACCAGCGGGTCGTCGTCGGGCCGCCGCTGATGCACGGTGCCGGCACCTGGTCGGCGCTCGGCGCGTGGTGCGGCGGCGGCTGCGTGATCTTCCCCGACCGGGTGGACGGCCTGGACGCCGCCGGCCTGATGGCGACCGCCGAGCGCGAGCGGGCCACCCGGCTGCCGCTCGTCGGCGACGCGTTCGCCCGCCCGATCACGGAGGCGCTGGAGCGCCGCCCGCACGACCTCGGCCCGCTCCGCTCGCTGGTCAACTCGGCGGCGGCGGTGAGCCCGGAGGTGAAGCGCCGGCTGCTGGAGCTGATCCCGGGCGCGCGGATCGTCGACGTCCTCGGCTCGTCGGAGAGCGGCTTCGCGGTGACCCGCGCGGGCGCGGACGCCCGCGCGTTCGCGATGGCTCCGGGCGGCGCGGTGCTGAACGCCGACCGGACCCGCAAGCTCGCGCCCGGCGAGGACGAGATGGGCTGGCTGGCCAAGGGCGGCGACGCGGTCCCGCTCGGCTACCTCGGCGACCCGGACAAGACCGCCGCGACGTTCCTGACGATCGGCGGCGACCGGCTCGTGATCCCGGGCGACCGGGCCCGCCACCTCGCCGACGGCACCGTCGAGGTGCACGGGCGGGAGGCGACCACGATCAACACCGGCGGCGAGAAGGTGTTCGCCGAGGAGGTCGAGGGCGTGCTGCGCGGCCTGCCCGGGGTCGAGGACGCGCTGGTCGTGGGCTGGCCGAGCGAGCGCTGGGGCAGCGAGATCGTCGCGGTGGTGCGCCCGGCGGCGGCGCCGGACGACGGCGCGCTGCGCGCGGGATGCGCCGCGCACCTGGCCCGCTACAAGATCCCCAAGGCGTTCGTCCGGACGGACGCGCCGCTGCGGCTGCCCAACGGCAAGGCCGACTACGCCGCCGCCCGCGCCCTCCTGGACTGAATCAGGTTCGGTTCGGGGCTGTACGGGACGGCGCCCGGCACGGAATCCTGGTCGGATGCCCGACCTGCACAGCCTGCTCTCCGACCTCGCCGCCGAAGGCGACTCCCTCGACGCCCTGGTGGCGCCGCTGCCCGCCGCGCGCTGGGCCGGCCCGACCCCCGCCGAGGGCTGGACGATCGCGCACCAGATCGCCCACCTCGCCTGGACGGACGGGCAGGCGGTCGACGCGGCCACCGACGCCGACGCGTTCGCCCGCCACCTCGAGGAGGCCGTCGCGGATCCCGCCGGCTATGTCGAGCGGGGCGCGCGCGAGGGCGCGGCCGGGGAGCCCGCCGTCCTGCTGGAGACGTGGCGGGACGCGCGCCGCGGCATGGTCGAGGCGCTCGCCGAGGTCCCGCCGGGCACCCGGCTGCCCTGGTTCGGGCCGCCGATGAGCGTGCCGTCCATGGCGACGGCGCGGCTGATGGAGACGTGGGCGCACGGCGAGGACGTCGCGGACGCGCTCGGCGTCCGGCGCGAGCCGACGGCCCGGCTCCGGCACGTGGCGCACATCGGCGTCCGGGCCCGCGACTTCGCCTTCCGCACCCGGGGCCTGGAGCCGCCCGCCGGGGAGTTCCGCGTGGAGCTGACCGGCCCGGACGGCGAGAAGTGGACGTGGGGGCCGGACGGCGCGGCGCAGTCCGTCACCGGGCCGGCACTGGACTTCTGCCTGCTGGCCACGCAGCGGCGCAACCGCGCCGACCTCGCGGTCGTCGCCACAGGCGCGGACGCCGACCGCTGGCTGGACGTGGCGCAGGCGTTCGCGGGGCCGCCCGGCGCCGGCCGGCCGGCGGCGGCCGGGTGAGAGCTTGGCCACTGCCGGAGCGGCACGGGTTCGGCGCGAGCTGATCTTGGACATATCTCCGGCATGACAGTTCTCATTGCATTCGACGGTTCTGATGACGCCAGGACGGCGATCGAATACGCGGCCAAGCACCTGCGCCCGGAACCGATCGTGATCCTGAGCGTGTGGGAGCCGCTGCTGACCCAGATCACCTGGATGCCGCTCGCCGCCGGCGTCCCGGTGGCCGTCGAGCAGGGCGACGACGGCAAGTTCGAGGAGGAGAAGCAGGCCGAGGTGCTCGCCGGCAAGGGCGCCGAACTGGCCGAGGCCGCCGGTGCGACGCAGGTGACGCCGCGCGCGGAACGCGGCGGCGGCCCGGTGTGGGCGGCGATCGTCGACGTCGCGGAGGAACTGGACGCCTCGCTGGTCGTGACGGGTTCGCGGGGTCTGGCCGGCGCCCGGTCGATGATCCTCGGCAGCGTGTCGACCCGGGTGCTGCACCATGCCGGCCGTCCCGTGCTGGTCGTCCCGCCGCCGAAGGAAGAGGGCTAGGGCAGGCCGACGGCGCGCTCGAACGCGGCGTAGGCGTCCTCGTCGAACAGCACGAACCGCGCGTCCGCCACCTTGGTCTGCGCCGCCCGCACCGTGCCCACCGCGATCCGGGCGGCGTCGTCCATCGGCCAGCCGTAGATCCCCGCCGACACGGCCGGGAACGCGACCGAGGCGGCGCCGAGCTCGTCGGCGACCCGCAGCGACTCTCGGTAGCAGGAGGCCAGCAGGTCCGAGCGGTCCTCGGACGCGGAGTAGACCGGGCCGACGGTGTGGATCACCCAGCGGGCGGGCAGCCGGCCCGCCGTCGTCGCCACCGCCTGCCCGGTCGGCAGCCCGCCGCCGTAGTGCGAGGCGCGCAGTTTGCGGCACTCGTCCAGGATCTCCGGGCCGCCCCTGCGATGGATGGCCCCGTCGACCCCGCCGCCCCCGAGGAGCGAGGAGTTCGCCGCGTTCACCACGGCGTCGACGTCCTGCTCGGTGATATCGCCCCGGACGAGAGTGATGTTCATGCACAGAATTGTCCCCAGGCCGGGCACGAAACGCACACGGGCGGTCTCCGGCGGTACGCTCGTGGCGGACGGGCCTCCACGGGGCGGTGCGGCTCGTCCGCCCGTCGTCCGGCGGCCACGGGGGGCGGCCCGCGCCGGGGCCGCGCGTGACCTGGATCAGGACTCCTGCCTATCCTGCCGTCGAACGACCACAAAGGCGTGACAGTCGTGGAGGTTACCCCCTTGAAGATCTTCCTCGCCGGAGCGACCGGAGTCATCGGCCGCCGGCTGATCCCGCTGCTCGTCCAGGCGGGCCACGAGGTCGCCGGGACGACACGCCGCCCGGAGCGCACCGGCTCCATCGCCGAGCTCGGCGCCGCGCCGGTCGTCGTGGACGTCATGGACGCCGCGGCCGTCCGCGCGGCCGTCGTCGACGCGCGGCCCGACGCGGTCGTTCACCAGCTCACCGATCTGACCGGTGAGGACTTCGAGGCCAACTCGCGGCTGCGCGTCGAGGGCACCCGCAACCTGGTCGACGCCGCGAAGGCGGCCGGGGTCGGGACCATGGTCGCGCAGAGCATCGCCTGGCTGTACCTGCCGGGCGACACGCCCGCGACCGAGATCGACCCGCTGGACCCCTCGCTTCCTCCCTACGCGGGGATCGCCGCGCTGGAGAACGCGGTGGCCGAGATGACGCGCGGCGTGGTGCTGCGGTACGGGGCGCTGTACGGCCCCGGCACCTGGTACGCGCCGGACGGCGCGATCGCGCAGCGGGTGAAGGCGGGCAGCCTGCGGCTGGCGCCGGCGTGGACGTCGTTCGTGCACGCCGACGACGCCGCCGCGGCGGCGCTCGCCGCGCTGGACTGGCCGGCCGGGCCCGTCAACGTCGTCGACGACGAGCCGGCGACGACGGCGGAGTGGCTGCCGGTCTACAGCGCGGCCCTGGGCGCCCCGACGCCGGGCAACGCGGGCAAGCACGCCGCGATGACGGGCCGTCCGGTGTCGAACGCCAAGGCGCTCGGCCTCGGCTGGAAGCCGAGGACGCCGTCGTGGCGCGCCGGTTTCGCCGACATGAAGTGAGCTGGCATGAAGTGAGCTGGCAGGGCAGGGCCCCGGCGGGAACGTGACACCGCCGCCGGGGCTTTACTCCTGCGCGCTCAGCCGAACTGGAACGAGCGCTTCGCCATGCCGAACCAGTAGCCGTCGATGACGGAGCGGCGCCCGGACGGGGCGTCGGCGTCGGCGCCGAGGGCCACGAACAGCGGTGCGAAGTGCTCGGTGCGCGGGTGGGCGATGCGCGCGGCGGGCGCCTTGGCGCGGAAGTCGAGGAGGGCGTCGATGTCGCCGGCCTCGACGGCGCGGCCCGTCCACTCGGCGAACTCGGCCGACCAGGCGAGCGCCGGCGCGTCCGGGGCGGGGCTCATCTCGCGCAGGTTGTGCGTGGTGAAGCCGCTGCCGACGATCAGGACGCCCTTGTCCCGCAGCGGCGCGAGGGTCCGGCCGATCTCGAAGAGCCGCTCGGGGTCCAGCGTCGGCATGGACATCTGCAGCACCGGAACGTCCGCGTCCGGGTACATCTCCACGAGCGGGACGTAGGCGCCGTGGTCGAGGCCGCGCTGCTCGTCCTGGTGCACACCCGGGATGAGTTTGCGCACGTCGTCGGCCAGTTCGGGGGCGCCTGGCGCGGCGTAGCGCACCTGGTAGTAGTGCTCGGGGAAGCCCCAGAAGTCGTAGACGAGCGGCACGGGACGGGTCGCGCCGATCGACAGCGGCGCCTCCTCCCAGTGCGCGGACACCATCAGGATCGCCTCGGGCTTCGGCAGCCCGGCCGACCAGCGGGCGAGCTCGGCGGTCCAGACCGCGTCGTCGGCCAGCGGCGGCGCGCCGTGGCTGAGGTAGAGCACCGGCATCCGGGTCATGTCGCCCCCAACGGATCAAGACCACAAAAAGTTCAGATTTGAACCATACCTCCAGATTGATTGAACGTTCAAGCCTTGAGGCTTCAAGTATCACGTAAAATAAAGACATGACGGATACGCGGTGGCTGGACGACGAGGAACAGGAGACCTGGCGCGCGTTCCTGTGGACCTCGCGGCTGCTGAGCGAGGCCCTGGACCGCCAGCTCCAGCACGACTCCGGCATGCCGCACGCCTACTACATGATCCTGGCGATGCTGTCGGAGTCGCCCGGCCGCGCCCTGACGATGACGGAGCTGGCCACGATCGTCCACTCGTCCCCGAGCCGGCTCTCCCACGCCGTCAACCGGCTGGAGGAGGCCGGCTGGGTGCGCCGGTCCAAGGACGACGCGGACCGCCGGACGACGATCGCCGAGCTGACCGACGAGGGGTTCACCGCGCTGGAGAAGGCCGCCCCGGGCCATGTCGCCGAGGTCCGCCGGAACCTGTTCGACCCGCTGACCCGCGAGCAGATGCTGCAGTTCCAGCAGGCCCTGCGCACGCTGCTGGAGTCGCTCGACCCGAACCGCGAGGCCCCCTGCGCGAAGGGTCGCGGCTGACCCGCGTGCCCCCTGCGCGAAGGCGCGCGGCCGACCCGGATGCCCTGCGCGAAGGCGCGCGGCCGACCCGGGGCGCCGCCCTCAGCCCGGTCTCTCGAATTCGATGCGGTGCGCCTTCGCGTCCGGGTGCGCGGCGGCGAGCAGGCGTTCGCCCTCCTCGGCCAGCGCGTCCCGCTCGCCGTCCGGGACGGGGGCGAACGGGGAGATCCGCAGCGTCACCTCGCCGCGCGCCTTCTCGATCTTCCACATCCCGTGCACGAACCCGTCCACCAGGTACGTCGCGCGGATGATGCCGTTGGCGGTGAAGACCCGTGCGCGGTGCTCCCTGCTGATGATCCGGGAGCGGTCGGCGTGCGAGAGCAGCAGGTTGTCGAAGTCGGGGACGAACCGGACGGGCGCGGGCGCGTCCGGGCCGGGACGCGGCGCGTCCGGCAGGTCGTACAGCGCGCGGCCGTCCTCGTCCCGGAAGACCCGCAGGCGGGGCAGGAGCCGCTCGACCACCTCGCCCAGCCGGGTCAGGCCCGACCATTGCTGGACGTCCTGGACGGTCGCCGGCCCGAACGCGCCGAGATAGCGCAGCACCATCTCCTCCACGGACGGCTCCGGGACGTCGTGGCCGTGCAGCCAGGTCTCCAGTGTCGTGTGCCGGGCGGCTCCGGACGCGCCCCAGATCCCGCGCGGCGGGACCTGCACCAGCGGCAGCGAGAGGCGGACGGCCCAGACGAGCAGTGCGGCGTCCGCGTCCGGCCAGCGTTCGCCGAGCGCGGCGCGCAGTTCCTTGTCCGAGCGCGGCTCCTCCTCCAGGATCTTCCGCGCGTAGGCGACGGCGGCGGGGAGGTCGAGGGCGGCGAGGCCGGCGGCGGCGCGCGGGCTCCTGAGGTGGCCGCCGAGGACCACCTCGGTCAGCGGGCGCAGCATCAGCGCGTCGCGGGCGCTGACCAGGTGCAGCGTCCCGCGCATCAGCACGATCCGCAGGACGCGCCGGTCGGTCATCGGCGCCGCGAGGTCGTCGAAGCCGAACCCTTGGAGCCTGCTCCACAGGCCGACGTGCGGCGGGTTCGGGGCCTGCGACTGCATCCCGACGAGGTGCTCGACCGCCTCGACGGCGGTCATCTCGTGCCGCCGCAGCAGGAGCTGCCGGTCCAGCAGCGCCCGGTTCAGCGCGCGGCCGTCGAGCCTATCGGCCGTCATAGCGTCCTCGGAGTTCCTGCCAGGTGGGGGCCGGTCCGGGGAGTTCCCCGGCCTCGACCAGGCGCAGCGAGTCGAGCATCAGTGACAGGTAGCGGTGCTGCAGCCGGTTCATCCGCTCGTCGTCGCCGATCCGGATGCCGTGCAGGTACTCCAGGATCACCGAGATGTCGCCGACCTCGACCTCGCGGCGGAGCGCCCCGGCCTGCTTCGTGCGCTCCAGCAGCCGCGTCGTGGCGAGGTGGATCTCGCGGCCCTTGTCGCCCATCGCCTCGGTGACCGGGAAGCCGCCCGCGAGCCGCATCGTCAGGGATCCGGCGCCGATGTCCAGGCAGCGGCGCATGAACGCGGCGAACGCCTCCCACGGGTCGCCGGCGTCGGCGAGCGCCGCCTCGACCTCGGCGAGGTAGCGGTCCATGCCGTCGTCGGCGAGCTTCTGGAGCAGGTCCTCCTTGCTCTTGTAGCGGCGGTAGAGGGCGCTGATGCCCACCCCCGCGTGCTCGGCGACGGCCGCGATGGGGGCGCCCGGGTCGGCGGTGAAAACCGCCCGGGCCGCCTCCCGGATGAGTTCGTCGTTGCGCGCCGCCTGGGCCTTGCGACCGCTCATGGGCGCCGGCGTCGTGGTCTCCATGCCGTCCATATTAGGGGAACGAAGAATTCCGTTCTACATTATCCCGGCGCCGATCGCCCGCACCGCCTCCAGCAGGTCGGACGCGGCGGGCACGCCGTCCGGGTCGACGAGCGCCTGCGCCGCCAGGCCGGCCAGCAGCGCCTGGTAGCAGGCGCCGACCAGCTCGGCGCGCCGCTCCCCCAGCTCCGCCGCGCCGGCGCCGAACAGCTCGGCCAGCCCGAGCCGCGCCTCCCGGTTCGCCTCCGGGAAGGCGTCGCGCAGCTCCGGCGTCCGCTCGATCTGCGCGATCACCTCGAACTGGATCGCCCACAGCGGGCGCGTCCGCGCGAACGACTCCAGCACCCGCGCCCAGGTCGCCTCGAACCGCTCGGCACCGGACAGCGCGCGGCCGGTCTCGGCGGCCAGGATCGCGGCGATCTCCCCGCCCCACTCCTCGATCGCCTGGCGCAGCGCCGCACGCAGCAGCTCGTCCTTCGACCCGAAGTGGTAGCCGATCGCGGCCAGGCTGACGCCCGACTCGGTGGCGACGTCGCGCGCCGTCGTGCGCGCGTAGCCCTTGCTCAGCAGGCAGCGCCTCGCGCCGGCCAGGAGGTCCTCGCGGTTGCCCATGGGAGGACCCTAGCCGATCTCTGGCACGTTTGTCTTAGACGAACGTCTTGCACATCTGTCTGAAACGGTTGTACCGTTCGCGGCATGAACGAGAACACGAACGTCCTGGTCTCCGGCGCCGGCATCGCGGGCCTCGCCCTCGCCTTCTGGCTGCGCCGCCACGGCTTCGCGCCGACGGTGGTCGAGCGGGCGCCCGCGATCCGCGCGGGCGGCTACAAGGTCGACGTCCGGGGCGCGGCGCTGACCGCCGCCGAGCGCATGGGCCTGCTGGACGAGATCCGCGGCATGCGCACCGGCGTGCGGAGCGGGACGGTCGTGGACGCGGCGGGCCGGCGGGTCGCGAGCATGGACGGCGACACGTTCGGCGGCCGGGTCCACGGCGACGCCGAGGTCCTGCGCGGCGACCTGCACCGGCTGCTGTTCGAGCACACCGACGCCGAGTACCTCTTCGGCGACTCGATCGCCGAGCTGAAACAGACGGCCGGCGGGGTCGAGGTCACCTTCGAGAGCGGCGCCTCGCGCACGTTCGACCTGGTCGTGGGGGCGGACGGGCTGCACTCGGCCACCCGGTCGCTGGCGTTCGGTCCGGAGGACCGCTTCGTCCGCGACCTCGGCCACCGCATCTCGATCTTCGGCGTCCCCGACCATCTGGGCCTGGACCGCGAAGAGGTCACCTACATCGGCCCCGGCCGGACGACCCTCGTCTACAGCGTCGCCGGGGACGCCGACGCGAAGGCGATGTTCCTGTTCCGCTCCGACGACCCGGGCGTCCCGCGCGGGCGGGCCGCGCAGGAGCGGGCGCTGGCCGCCGCGTATGCGGGCGAGGGCTGGGAGGTCCCGCGGCTGCTGGACGGGATGGGCGCGGCACCGGACTTCTACTTCGACTCGGTCGCCCAGGTCCACATGGACCGCTGGTCGGACGGACGGGTCGTGCTGCTCGGCGACGCGGCGTACTGCGCATCCCCGGCGTCCGGCCAGGGCACGAGCCTGGCGCTGGTCGGCGCCTACGTGCTGGCCGGAGAGCTGGCGGCGGCGCAGGGCGACCACGAGGCGGCCTTCGCCGCGTACGAGCGGGAGATGCGGCCGTTCGTGGCGCGGAACCAGAAGCTCGGGCCGGCGAACCTCAAGCGCATGGTGATGCGGACTGCGCGGGGCGTCCGCATCTCGATGGCGATGCTCGGGGTGATGGGTCGGATGCCGGGACGGGAGCGGATGATGGCGAAGGTCATCGCGCCCATCCACGCCGCCGCCACCGCCATCGCGCTCAAGGACTACTAGGCCTGGAACGTCGGGTTTCAGTCGGCGGGCGGGTCGAACAGGCGCAGGCGGTGGGCGTGCGCCGCCGCCTCCGTCCGCGACGCGACCTGGAGCTTCGCCAGGATGTTGGACACGTGCACGCCCGCCGTCCGGGCGGAGATGAACAGCGCCTCAGCGATCTGCCGGTTGCTACACCCGTCCGCGACGAGCCGCAGCACCTCGGTCTCGCGGCGCGTCAGGCCGAGGCGGCGAGCCGGATCGGGCGCGACGGGCGTCGGCTCCGGTTCTGGTTGTGGTTCGGCCAGGGAGAGGCGCGCGCGAGCGGCGAGCCGTTCGATGTCTTTGAGCAGCGGTTTCGCGCCGAGGCGCGCGGCGATCGCGGCGGCTTCGCGGCACCGCTCGGCCGCCTGCGCGGACGGGACGCCGGACGCCTCAGCCGCGCGGAACAGGGCTTGCGCGAGCGGATAGGGCCGGCCGACCTCACGCCAGGCGCGCACCGCCTCGTCCCAGGTTCCGTCACCCGCCTCGGCGTGGAACTCGGCCCAGTACGCGTGCTGGACGGGACCGATCACCGGCAGGCGCCCGGCCAGGTCACGCAGCTGAGCCGGCCGTTCGCGCTCACCGACCCGGCGGGCGAGCCGCTCCGCGCACAGCCGGGCGCCGGTCAGCAGCAGCGGCCACGCGAAGCGTGACGTGGCGAACAGTCCGGGGCCGTCGAGGGCGCGGCCGAGGATCGCGTCGGCGCCGGCGAGGTCGTCGCGGGCGATCGCGATCTGGCAGCGCAGGTCGTGCAGCGGCAGCCGGAACGCCTTGCCCTGGTAGGTGTCCCCCATGATCGCGTACGCGGCCTCCGCCGCCTGCCCGGCCGCCGCGACGTCGCCCTGAGCGAGCACGACGGTCCCCAGGTTGACCTGGGCCAGCGCGGCGAAAAGCGGCGGCGGGTCGAGCGCGAGGACGTCCCGCAGCAGCGCGGCCGCCTCGTCCCAGCGGCCGAGCGCCCACAGCGGCTCGGCGCCCTTCGCGGCGAGGCCCGCGCCCTGGTCCCGGTCCAGGCCGGCGCGGCGCGCGGTCTCCATGCCGGCGGTGACCGCGTCCAGGGACCGCTCGTCCAGGCCCATGCCGTGCAGCGCGTCCGCCTCCGCCATCGCCGCGATGACGAGCGGGACCGCCGATTCCCCGGCCGCCCTGGTGACCTGCGCCGCCTCCGCGATCCGTGCGAGCGCGGCGTCCAGGTCGCCGGCGGCGCCGTCGAGGGAGCCGAGCGTCAGCAGCGCCCACGCCCGCACCCGCGCGTCCCCCGACTCGCGGCCCGCCGCGAGCGCCTCGGTCGCCAGCGCGCGCGACTCGTCCGGGCTCGACAGCAGGAACAACCGGTTCGCCAGCGTGGACAGCGGACGGCCCCGGACCGCCGCGGGCGCCTCCGCCGGGAGCAGCGCCACGGCCGCGCGCAGGTCGTCGAGCGCGGCGTCGCCGAGCCGGTGGCGGAGCATGCTGCGCAGTTCGAGGAGCAGCGCGGCGCGTCCGGGATCGGTCTCCCGGTCGAGCGCCGCCAGCGCCTCGGTCGCGAGGGCGACGCCGCGCGCCGCCTCGCCCGCCGACAGGCACGCCTCCGCCGCGCGGTGCAGCACCTCCGCCCGGTCCACGCCGAGGACGCGTTCGGGTTCGGCGACGTCGTCCCACTGCCTCAGCACGCGTTCCAGGATCCGCAGCCGTTCCGGATGGGCGTGGACGGCGCGCGCCGCGGCGGCGGCGCGCCACAGGGCGTCGAACGCCCGTTCCTTCTCGTCCGCCGCGCACCAATGCGCCGCCTCCTCCGCTGCGGCGCGGCCGTCCGGCACCAGGCCGGGGTCGGCCTGCAAGGCGGCGCCGGACCGCTTGTGCAGACGTGCGCGCGCGCTTGGAAGCACGTCCTCGTAGACGGCCTGGCGTAGCAGCGCATGCCGGAACGTGTATCCGTCACCTTCCGTCAGCAGCAGTCCGTGTTCGACCGCCGGACGTATTGCGTCCTCTAGGGCCAGGTCGTCCAGCCCTGTCACGGACGCCAGGAACCGATGCGCCAGCCCACCACCCCATGCCGACGCCACGGACGCGGCGTGCAGCACGCTTCGGGACCCGTCCGGCAGGGAACGGAAGCCCGCCAACAGCAGGTCCCGCAGGCGACGCGGTGTTCCGCCCTGTGCGCCGGCGTCCGCCAATGCCTCCACGAACAGCGGATTGCCCTCGCTACGCCGCGCTATCTCCTCCACCACGTCGCGGTCCGGCTCGTAGCCGAACCGGTCGGCGACCAGCCCGCGCACCTCGGCGCACGTCAGCGGCGCGGGTTCCATCCGCCGGACGCGCGGCGACCGCGCCAGCCCGGTCAGCACCGGACGCAGCGGATGCCGCTCGTCCAGGTCCGCCGAACGGTACGTGCCGACCAGCAGCACACCGGGCCCGGCCAGGTTGTGGACGAGGAACACCAGCAGCTCGCGGCTCGACGGATCGGCCCAGTGCAGGTCCTCCAGCACCAGGACGAGCGGCCGTTCCCGCGCCGCGCCCTCGATCAGCGTCAGGACGTCTTCGAACAGCCGGGCCTTCCCGTACACCGGGTCCGGTTCGTCCGGTGCGGCGCCGAGCACGGGCAGCCAGTGCGCAAGGCCAAGGCGTCCGCCGCCGGGGAGCAGGCCGGCGGCGTGCTCGGGGCCGTGCTCGGGGCCGAGGTCGCGGACCAGGGCGCGCATCGCCGCGATGAACGGTGCGTAGGCGAACCCGCCGCCGGACTCCAGGCAGTCGCCGCGCACCACGCGCGTCCGGGACGGCAGCCGTGCCGCGAACTCGGCGACCAGCCGGCTCTTGCCGATCCCCGCGTCCCCGCCGATCAGCGTCGCCACGGGACCGGCCTCGCACGCGCGCGCGAAGGCGTCCGACAGCGCGGCCAGCTCGGCCGTGCGGGCGACGAAGACGGACGCCACCACACCCCCTAAGCAACCCGGCCCGGAAATCTGAAGAACCCGGCCCGCCGGACTACGTATTCCTCTCCATGTGGCACGGGCGCCGCGCCACGACCGTGGACCGCATGGCATCCGCAAAGCACGGCCGGCTGGTCCTGCCGGTCATCCTCTCAGCGACGTTCATGGTGTCGTTCGACTACATGGTGGTCAATGTCGCGACGCCTTCCCTCCAGCGCGACCTGCACGCCGGGCCGATCGCGCTCGAACTGGTCATCGCCGGTTACGCCTTCACCTACGCGAGCGGCATGGTGACCGGCGGGCGGCTCGGCGACCTGTTCGGCCACCGGCGCCTGTTCCTGTTCGGCATGGCCGCCTTCACCGCCGCGTCGCTGCTGTGCGGGCTCGCGCAGTCGCCGGGCCAGCTCGTCGCGGCGCGGCTGCTGCAGGGGCTGACGGGCGCGGCGATGGTCCCGCAGGTGCTCGCGCTGATCACGTCCGCGTTCCCGGCGGAGGAACGGCCGCGCGCGATGGCCTGGTACGGGGTCGTCCTCGGCGGCGGCGGCATCGCCGGGCAGGTCGGCGGCGGGCTGCTGCTCCAGGCCGACCTCTTCGGACTCGGCTGGCGGACGATCTTCCTGGTGAACGTCCCGGTCGGCGCCGCCGCGCTCGTCCTCGCCGCCCGCTCGCTGCCCGGCACCCGCTCCGGCCGGCGTCCCCGCCTCGACCCGGCCGGCGCCGCCGGGATCTCCGGGGCCCTCGCGCTCGCGCTCGTCCCGCTGGCGCTGGGGCGCGAGCAGGGCTGGCCCGCCTGGACGTGGATCTCGCTCGCCGCGTCCGTCCCGGTCATGGCCGCGACACTGCTGTGGGAGCGCCGCCTCGCCCGCACCGGCGGCGAACCGCTGCTCGACCTCGGCCTGTTCCGGGCCCGCTCGTTCGACCTCGGGCTCGCGATCAACGTGGCGTTCCTCGCCTCGTTCGGCAGCATGAACGTGGTGCTGACCATGCTGCTGCAGGGCGGCCTGCGCTTGACGCCGCTGGAGGCGGGCCTGGAGTTCGGGCCGATGGCCCTGCTGACCATGGTCGCCTCGCTGTTCGGCCGCCCGCTCGTCGCCCGGTTCGGGGCCGGGGTCCTGGTCTGCGGGACGGTCGTCACCGCGCTCGGCGTGCTGGCCCTCGCCGCCCAGCTGCACGTCCTCGGCGGCGACGTCACCGCCGCCGGGCTGCTCGTACCGCTCGGCCTGGTCGGCCTCGGCGGCGGGCTGACGCTGCCGTCGGTGATCGGCGCGGTCATGTCCGGGATCCGGCCCGCCGAGGCCGGTGCCGCGTCCGGCGTGCTGAGCACCGCCCAGCAGTTCTCCGGCGCGACCGGCGTCGCGGTGCTCGGCGCGATCTTCTTCGGCGCGCTGGGCGCGCACCCCGGCCGGGCCGCGTTCGCGTCCGCCGCCGAGACCGCGATCTGGGCGGACTTCGGCCTGACGCTGGTGACCGTCGTCCTCGCCCTGCTGTTCCTGCGCCCGGCCGCCCCCGCCGCCGACCCGGCGCCCTCCGCCCCGGCCCGGGAGCCGATCCTCGACAAGCGCGTCTGACGCACCGCACGACCGGCGCCGCCCGGGGCGCCGGTCAGCCGGCGGCTGCCCTCTCGCTCACCGCCGTGCAGGCGGCGGCGACGAACGCGGTGACCACGGGGTGCGGGCGGCTCCCGTCCCCGGCCAGCTCCGGCTGGAACAGCGTCGCGAAGTAGAACGGGTGGCCGGGCAGTTCCGCGATGCGCACCTGCCCCTCGTCGTCGTGGCCGGTGAAGCGCAGGCCGTTCGCCTCCAGCGCCCCGACGTACTCGGGGTTCGGCCCGAACATGCAGTTGAAGCGCTCGATGCTGCGCGCGGTCCCCATGATCCGCTCGGCGGACGAGCCGGGCGCCACGTTCACCTCGCCCTCGTGGCCCGCGAGCGAGCAGGCCAGCGGCATGATCACCGCGTCGTCGCCGGCCGCCTCGTTCTCGGCGTGCCGGGCGCCGGCGATCCCGCAGACGTTCCGCGCGTACTCCAGGACCATGTGCTGGAAGCCGCCGCACGTCCCGAGCAGCGGGATCCCGCCCTCCCGCGCCGAGCGGATCGCGGCGAGGGCGCCCGCCTCGCTGCGGTACGGGCTGCCGGGCAGCAGCCAGACGCCGTCGAAGCCGTCCAGCCCGCCGCCGGCCTCGTCGGTCGGGATCCAGTACGCCTCCGCGAGAAGGCCGTCGCGCTCCCGGACGGCCTCCAGCAACCGGGGGATCCTGACGTGCGACTGGACGTTCGGGGACCGCTCTCCCACCAGGGCGATGCGTGCTGTGAAGGTCATGCCTCGATCCTGGCGCCGCACCCCGCTTAAGCACCAACGATGATTTCCGATGCCACCATAAGCGACACTTATCTCGTGGACCCGCACCTGCTCCGGACCTTCGTCACCGTCGTGCGAACGGGCTCGTTCTCCGCAGCGGCGGCCGAGCTCGGCTACACGCAGGCCGCCGTGTCGCAGCAGATTGCGGCCCTAGAGAACGACCTCAAAGTCACGCTGCTGCACCGCCGCCCCGTCGGCACGACCGAGGCGGGGGCGCGGCTGCTGGAGCACGCCGGTCCGATCCTGCTGCGGCTCCAGGCGGCACGCTCGGAGATCGTGCGGATGTCCGGCGCGCCGCGGTCGCGGCTGCGCATCGGCGCGTCGCCGCTGGCCGCCGCGCACATCGCGATGCCGCTCGCCGGCGCGCGCCGCGCCAACCCGCGCGTCGAGGCCGCCGTGCGGGTGATGGCCCGCACGGAGATCGACGTGGCGGTCGCGGCGGGCGACCTCGACATCGGCCTGGTCGACGGGATCGCCGCGCCGAACGACCCGCTCCGGCTGACCGACACCGTCCCGCTGGCGGCCGTCGCCGTCGCGGAACGGCCGCTCGCGCTGGCGCTGCCGTCCGCGCATCCGCTGGCGTCCCGTCCCGGTGTTGACCTGGGCGATCTGGTCGACGCGCTGTGGCTGGACGTCCCGGACGTAGCCGTCCCGCTCCCCGCGCTGCGCCGGGCCGTCGGGTCCCGTGACGGGTTCACCGCGTCCCTGACCTGCGAGGGCGGCGACCTTCCGCTCCTTCTCGCGCTCATCGCCGCAGGCCACGGCCTGGCCGTCCTCCCTGCGGGCCTGGCGCGCGGCGAGGGGCTCGCGGAGGTGCCCGTTCGCGCGCCTCGGGTCCTGCACCGGACGGAGCTGCTGCATTCCCGTGCAACCGACCCCGCGACAGCGGCCTTCGTCAGCGCGCTGAGCTGAGCGAACGCATCCCCGCTTGACCTTTCCGCCGCCCTGCGCTCATTATGAACATGCGTTCATGAACATACGTTCACATCACGGGAGGCTCCGATGGACGTCGTCAACACAGGCCAGGCCGAGGCCTGGAACGGCTATGAGGGCGAGCACTGGGCCGACCACCACGACCGGTACGACGCCGTCAACAACGGCTTCGACGGCGCGCTGCTGGAGGCCGCCGCGATCGGCGCGCGCGACCGCGTTCTCGACCTCGGCTGCGGGAACGGCTACACCACCCGGCGCGCCGCGCGCCGGGCCCCCCTCGGCGAGGCGCTCGGCGTCGACCTGTCCGCGCCGATGCTCGCCCGCGCCCGCTCCCTCACCGAGCGGGAGGGCGTCCCGAACGTGACGTTCGAGCAGGGCGACGCCCAGGTGCACCCGTTCCCGGACGCCGCGTTCGACGCCGCGGTCAGCCGGGCCGGGATCATGTTCTTCGCCGACCCCGTCGCCGCCTTCGGCAACGTCCGGCGCGCGCTGCGCGACGGCGGGCGGCTGGCCTTCCTGGCCATGACCTCGCTCGCGGAGACCGACCTCGGCACCGTGTTCGCCGCCATCGCGCCGCAGGCCGAGGCCGTGACCGGGCACGGCGGGCCGCTCTCGCTCTCCGACCCGGCCCGCGTCCACGAGATCCTCGACGCCGCCGGGTTCCGCGACGTGTCCTGCGGCACCGTGCACGCCGACCAGGTCTGGGGACGCGACGCCGCCGACGCCGCGGACTTCCTCGCCGGCTGGGGACCCGTCCGCCACAACCTCGGCGACGGCGCCGGCCTGCGCGCCGCGATCACCGAGGCGATGCGGCCGTTCGAGCGGGACGGCGCCGTCCGGCTGCGCACCACCGGGCTGCTGGTGCGGGCCCGCCGGTGAGACAGGTCCGATGAGACGGGTCCGATGAGATGGGTCAGGGTCCGCGGCGGGCGGATCACTACGATGCGGGGTGATGTCACCTCGGAAAGCGGCCGCGCTGGACGGCGGCGACCTGTCCCTGCGCGAGCACCTGATCGCCACCGCGCAGCGGATGATCGCCGAGCGCGGGACGGCGGGCCTCACCGTCCGGGCCATCGCCCAGGAGGCGGGCGTCGCGGGCGGCGTCCTCTACAACCACTTCGCCGACAAGGAAGAGCTGATCGCCCTCGCGCTGCGCGCCCACGCCACGGCGATCATGCGCGGGCTGGGCGCGCTGCCCGAGCCGGGCACCGGGACGGTCGAGGCCAACCTGCGCGCCTACGTCGTCCACGGCATGGCCCTGCACGGCCGGATGGTCCCGGCGCTGACCGGCCTGATCGCGACTCCCGAGGTCCTCGCCCGGTTCGCGGAGCTGAGCGATCCGGGCCGGGACTGGCGGCACCGCCTGCGCGACTACCTGGACGCGGAGCGCGGGCTCGGCCGCATCGACCCGGGCGCCCCCGTCGACGCCGTCACCTCCATGATCGTCGGCGCCTGCCACGAGCCGGTGCTCTCGACCCTGTTCCAGGGGCGGGGCATCGCCGAGCCGGCCGCCCGGTACTACGAGGACGACCTGGTGGCCGCCGTGCTCAGGGGCATCGGGCCGCGGGAGCCCGCCGCGCCGGACCCGGCCTGAGTCCGGCGGCGGGCGCACACCGCGACCGGGAACGGCCTCACATGGCCATCGCCATCGCCTCGCGGACCTCGTCCAGGGTGCGGCCGGCGATGGCGGTGGCGCGTTCGTTGCCCTCGGCGAGGACGCGGCGCAGGTGGCCGCGGTCGGCCATGACCTCGGCGCGGCGGGCGCGGATCGGGCGCAGGAACTCGTTCACCGACTCGGTCACGGCCCTCTTCAGCGCGGCGGCGCCGCCGTCGCCGATCTCCGCGGCGACCTCGCGCGGGTCGCGGCCCTGGCAGAGCGCCGCGAGCAGCACCAGGTTGGACACCTCGGGACGGGTGTCGGGCGCGTACTCGATGTGCCGGTCGGCGTCGGTGACGGCGCGCCTGATCAGCCGGGCCGTCTCGTCCGGGGACGCCGACAGCGCGATCGCGTTGCCGCGGCTCTTGCTCATCTTGCGGCCGTCGGTGCCGAGGAGCGTCGGCGCGGCCGACAGCAGGGCGTCCGGCACCGGGAAGACCGGGGCGTAGCGCTCGTTGAAGCGGCGCGCGATCGTCCGGGTGACCTCCAGGTGCGGGAGCTGGTCGGCGCCGACGGGGACGAGGTTGGACTTGCAGAACAGGATGTCGGCGGCCTGGTGGACGGGGTAGGTGAACATCAGCCCGCTGACCGACGCCTGCCGGGACGCGGCGATCTCGTCCTTCACCGTCGGGTTGCGGCTCAGCTCGCCGACCGTGACGAGGGACAGGAACGGCAGCATCAGCTGGTTCAGCGCGGGAACGGCGCTGTGCCGGAAGATCGTCGCGGTGGACGGGTCGATCCCGATGGCGAGGTAGTCGGCGACGAGGCCCTCGACGTGCTCGCTCATCCGCTCGGCGACGTCCCGGTCGGTGAGCACCTGGTAGTCGGCGACCAGCACGAACAGCTCGACGCCGGCGCGCTGCAGGCGGACGCGGTTGGCGAGGGTGCCGAAGTAGTGCCCGAGGTGCAGGGCGCCGGTCGGCCGGTCGCCGGTCAGGATCCGGAACGCGCCGGGCTCGGCGGCGACGCGCTCTTCGAGGTCGCGGTACGGGTCGGGCGCCTGGGTGGTCTGCATCGTCTCTCTCCTCCTGGTCGCGGGCCCCGCCGGACCGGCCCGGGTGCGGAGAAGAGGAAAGGGCCGTCCGGCGGACGGCCCCATGCGTGCGTGAGTGTCGGCCGTCCTAGGACGGCCACCAACCGAGGCACGCGGTGCGGTTCATGCGTCCACGGTATCCCAACCGGCATGCGAATGGCAGTAGATAATCCGAAACGGAACTACTTGGGTACGCTGGAAGCATGACCGCGCTCGCTCCAGCCAATGCCGTGACGGACCTGTCCTACCTGCTCGACCACACCGGGCACGTGCTGAAGTCGCAGATGACGGCGGCGCTCGCCGAGATCGGGCTGACGCCGCGCATGCACTGCGTCCTGGTGCACGCGCTGGAGGAGGAGCGCACCCAGATCCAGCTCGCCGAGATCGGCGACATGGACAAGACCACGATGGTCGTGACCGTGGACGCCCTGGAGAAGGCCGCCCTCGCCGAGCGCAGGCCGTCCTCGACGGACCGCCGCGCGCGGATCATCGCCGTCACCGGGAAGGGCGCCGAGACGGCCCGCCGGGGCCAGGAGATCGTCGACCGCGTGCACGCGGCGGCGCTGGACTCGCTGCCGGGCGACGAGCGCGACGTCCTCGTGCGGGCGCTGCGGCGGCTGACCGAAGGGCACCTGAGCACCCCGGTGGAGCAGGCCCAGCCGGTGCGCCGCAAGCGGGAGCGCAACAAGTAGGTCGACAGTAGATCGTCTCTAACAAAACTATCTGCTACTGTCTCTCTCGTTCGCCTCGAACGGGAGATGACCATGAACGTGTCCGCACGGTCCCGCGGGACCGCACTCGGCGTCCTGTCCGCCGCCGCCCTGATGACGATCCTGGACGGCAGCATCGTCACCGTCGCGATGCCGTCCATCCAGCACGACCTGGGCTTCTCGGCCGCCGGGCTCAGCTGGATCGTCAACGCCTACCTGATCGCCTTCGGCGGCCTCCTGCTGCTCGCCGGCCGGCTCGGCGACCTCATCGGCCGCAAGACGATGTTCCTCGCCGGGAACGCGGTGTTCACCGGCGCGTCCCTGCTGGCCGGCGCCGCGACCACCCCCGGCCTGCTGGTCGCCGCCCGGTTCCTGCAGGGCGTCGGCAGCGCGATGGCCTCCGCGGTCGTCCTCGGCATCCTGGTGACGCTGTTCAGCGGGCCCGCCGAGCGCGCCAAGGCCATCGGCGTCTTCAGCTTCACCGGCGCGGCCGGCGCGTCCATCGGCCAGGTGCTCGGCGGCGTCCTCACCGACGCGCTGAGCTGGCACTGGATCTTCCTGATCAACCTGCCGATCGGGCTGGCCACCATCGCCCTCGCCGTCCGCGTCCTGCCCCGCGACCGCGGCATCGGGCTGCGCGCCGGCGCGGACGTCGCGGGCGCGCTGCTGGCCACGTCCGGGCTCATGCTCGGCATCTACACCGTCGTCCAGGCCGAGACCGCCGGCTGGACGTCGGCCCGCACCCTCGGCCTCGGCGCGGTCTCGCTGGTCCTGCTCGCCGGGTTCTTCGTCCGGCAGGCGAAGGCCGCCACCCCGCTGATGCCGCTGCGCCTGCTCCGCTCCCGCAACGCGTCCGGCTCCTACCTGGCGCAGATGCTGTCGCTGTCGGCGATGTTCTCCTTCCAGATCCTCGTCGCGCTCTACATGCAGAAGGTCCTCGGCTACGACGCGCTGGAGACCGGGCTCGCGATGCTGCCCGCCGCCGTCGCCATCGGCGGGATCTCGCTGTTCGTCTCGGCGCGGCTGAGCCGCCGCTTCGGCGAGCGGGCCGTGCTGCTCGGCGGGCTCGTCCTGCTGATGGCCGCCATGGGGTGGCTGACCCGCATCCCGGCGGACGCGGACTACGTCACCGACCTGCTTCCCGTCATGGTGCTGATCGCCGGCGGCGGGCTCGTCCTGCCGGCGCTGACCGGGCTCGGCATGTCCGACGCCCGCCCGGACGACGCGGGCCTGGTGTCCGGCCTGTTCAACACCGTCCAGCAGGTCGGGATGGCGCTCGGCGTGGCCGTGCTGTCGACGCTCGCCGCGTCCCGCACCGAGCATCTGCGCGCGGACGGGCGGTCCGAGGCCGCTGCGCTGACCGGTGGATACCACCTGGCCTTCACGGTCTCGGCGGGCCTGCTGGTCGCCGCGTTCCTGGTCGGCGTGTTCGTCCTGCGCCGTCCGGAGCCCGCCGCGGACGCGCCCGCGCCCGTCGAAGCCGCTCCCGCCAACGCCTGAAAACGCCTGAGACCGCGACCACCGAGGGAGATCACCATGACCGAGTACGGCCCCGGACAGGGACCCGGCCCCAAGCCGA
The DNA here is from genome assembly GCF_039529375.1 of Actinomadura napierensis. Taxonomy (NCBI): domain Bacteria; kingdom Bacillati; phylum Actinomycetota; class Actinomycetes; order Streptosporangiales; family Thermomonosporaceae; genus Actinomadura; species Actinomadura napierensis. The sequence goes on along the minus strand of NZ_BAAAMR010000041.1, from coordinate 22,814 downwards.
TCAGCGAGGACGACCTGGCCCGCATCCTCGGCGAGCAGCAGTTCGCCGTCCTGGCCACCAACCGGAGGAGCGGCCATCCGCACCTGTCCACCGTCGTCTACGCCTGGGACCCGGCGGAGCGCGTCGTGCGGATCTCCACCACCGCCGGGCGCGCCAAGGTCAAGCAGATCGGCAACGACCCGCGCGCCGCGCTCCACGCGTCCACTCCCGACCACCTGTCGTTCGCGGTCGCCGAGGGGACCGCGGAACTGTCCGAGATCAGCGAAAAGCCCGGTGACGCCACCGGGCTGGAGCTCCTCGCGATGACGCCCGGCTTCGCCGACCCCGCCGACGAGCGGACGTTCCTGGAGCAGATGGTCAAGGACGAGCGGCTGGTGATCCGCCTGCACGTCGACCGCCTGTACGGCACCGTCCTCGCCGACTGAGACGCGGACGATGCGGACGGGCCGCGGCTCAGGTGGGCAGCACCATGAGGATCAGTGGAAGACCGGCGAGGAGCGGGACGGCGGCCGTCGCGGCGAGGCGGGCCCGGCGCGGCAGCGGCTTCGGCTCCAGCAGCCGGTTGACCCGCGCCATCACCGGGATGCCGTCGGCGGACGCGACGCCGAGGGTTCCGGACGGCGCGGCGGCCGGGCGGGCGGCGGCGAAGCGCAGCAGCGCGGTCGCCAGCTCGCGCGGCGGGCGCCCCGCCCGGGCCCGGTCGTCGGCGGCCATCTCGATCAGCAGCTCCACCGCGTCCAGGCACCGTCCGACCAGCCGGAACTGCGGGAACACCTGGCGCAGCGAGGCGAACGGCAGCAGCACCAGGTCGTGGCGCTCGCGCGCGTGCGCGCGTTCGTGCGCGAGGACCGCGGCCAGCTCGGCGCGGTCCAGCAGCTCGAGGGTCCCGGCGCTCACCACGACCTTGGACGAGCGGACCCCCGGAACGCAGTAAGCGGCCGCGCCCGGATGGTCGAGGACCAGCGTGCCGGGCACGGCCGAATCGCGGCGGGAGACGAGGGCGAGGAGTACGCGGTGCCGGTGCCTGGCGCGGACCACGCGGACGACCGCGTACATCAGCATCACCAGCAGCACGGCGGCGAGGCTCACGGCCGACAGCAGCGCGGCCATGTGCACGGCGTCGAGCCGGGCGGCCTGGTCGTCGTAGAGGCCGGGAATACCGCCCAGCACGCCCTTGCGGTACGGCGCGAGCGCGACGCCGAGCATCGCCCCGATCGTGGCGACGCCCCAGCACAGGCCGAGCGACTGCCAGAGGGCGATGCCGAGGCGCGGGGTGCGCCACGTCCACCTGGCCCGGGACAGCAGGTGCGCCCCGCCGACGGTCCCCAGAGAGATCAAAGCGAGCAGGGCGGTGCCGGTCATGCCGGTGGTTCCGTTGTGAGGCCGGCCAGAGCCTGGCGGATCACGTCGATCTCGTCGCTGGAGATCGTCCGGACGAAGTGCGCGAGCGCCGCGTCCCGGTCGCCCGTCTCGTCCAGGGCGCCCAGCATCAGCTCGGTGACGTAGCTCTCCCGGCTGGCGACCGGCCGGTACCGCCAGGCGCGGCCGTCCCGCTCGCGGGCGAGGAAGTCCTTCTTGGCGAGCCTGTCCAGCACCGTCATCACCGTGGTGTGGGCGAGGTCGCGGTCATGGGCGAGGGCGCGGCTGACATCGCGGGCGGTGGCCGCCCCGGTGCCGGCGTCCTCCCGCGCCCACAGAACCTCCATGACCGTGCGTTCAAGCTCTCCAAGACCCTTCACGGTGTCCAGATTATCCGACCGGCGCGCAGGTCACCACGGGAGGTAGTACTACGGCCCGTGGTTCCGCTCCGGTCCGGCGATCCGGCCACCGGGGCGGGGCGGCCGCCCTAGGGTGGCCGCAGACGCGGCGAGACATTGGGGGGTGGGCATGGCCGACCGGCCATCGGCGGAGCTCGAGGCACGGGCAGTGACATCCATGGAGAAAAGCCTCGAACAGACCCTGGAGGTGCGGCTCGGGCACCTCGACCGGACCGCGGACGACCTCGCCCGGGCCGAAAGCGCCCTGACCGCCTTCACCGACGAGGGCACCGTCCCGCCCGACGCCGCCCGCCGCGTCTGGATCCGGCTCTCCGACGACGCCACCGCGGCCGGCTGCGAGGTCGTCTACGACGGCGCCGACCGCCTCGCCTTCGACGAGGCCAAGGCCGCGCAGGACGCCACGGGCCGCTGGCTCCGCGGCAGCGGGCTCGCCGACGACGACGAACTGCCCACCGAACCCCCGTCCGCCGCCGACGAGGAGGCGGGCCGCCGCCGCGTCGAGGAGCACCTGCGCACGGCGGTCGCCGAGGCCCACATCGAGGTCGCCGAAGCGCAGTCCCGCGTCGTCAAGGCCCAGGAGGACCTGCGGCGCTTCCGCGCCACCCGGCGGCTCAGCGCCGAGGACGCCCAGGAGGCCTGGTCGCGCGCGGCCGGCGAGGTCGGCGCGGCGGCGATCGACTACCTGGAGGGCCGGGCGACCGCCGCCCGCGTCGACGACCTGAAGGCCGTCCGCGACCTCGTCCTGCGCCTGCTGCGGGACCAGGGCCACCGCATCGACACCGAGGGCATGATCGCCGACATCCCGCGCTAGCCGCCCGCCATGGCGCCGATCACGAGGAACGGCTCGGCGCCCGCGGCGACCGGCCCCGGGAGCGCGGTGTCCGCCGGCTCGTGCGACAGGTCCTCGGCGCACGCGTAGAACCGCACGAACGCCCGGCGCCGCCCGGTCCGACGATCGCGGATGGTGCCGCGCAGCACCGGGCAGCGCGCCTCCAGCGCGTCCAGGACCGCACCGATCGTGGGCTCCTCGACGTCCAGCCGCACCTCCCCGTCCACCTGCGCGAGCACCCGCAGATGCGCGGGCAGCACCACCCGGATCACGGCAACGCCTGCACTTCCACCGACAGCACCGCCGGCAGGTCGCGGACGATCGGCGTCCAGCCGTCCCCCTCGTCGGACGACACGTACACCTGGCCCCCGGTCGTCCCGAAGTAGATCCCGCACGGATCCAGCGAGTCGACGGCCATCGCGTCCCGCAGCACGTTCACGTAGCAGTGGCTCTGCGGGAGCCCCTTGGTGAGCGGCTCCCACTCGTTCCCCCCGCTCCGGCTCCGGTAGACGCGCAGCTTCCCCTCCGGCGGGTAGTGCTCCGAGTCGCTCTTGATCGGCACCACGTAGACGGTGTCCGGCTCATGGGCGTGGACGGCGATCGGGAACCCGAAGTCGCTCGGCAGGTCGCCGCTGATCTCGTGCCAACTCTCCCCCGCGTCGTCGCTGCGCATCACGTCCCAGTGCTTCTGCATGAACAGCACGTCCGGACGCGACGGATGCATGGTGATGCGGTGCACGCAGTGGCCCACCTCCGCCTGCGGGTCCGGGATGCCCTCCGTCCGCAGGCCCTGGTTCGCCGGCCGCCACGTCTTGCCGGCGTCGTCCGTCTTGAACACGCCCGCCGCCGAGATGGCCACGTACATCCGTCCGGCGTCGACCGGGTCCAGCACGACCGTGTGCAGGCACATCCCGCCCGCGCCCGGCTGCCAGTCGGGCCCCGACCCGTGGCCGCGCAGGCCCGGCAACTCCTCCCAGGTCCCCCCGCCGTCCCCCGTCCGGAACAGCGCGGCGTCCTCGACCCCGGCGTACACGACGTCCGGGTCCACCGGCGACGGCTCGAAGTGCCAGACGCGGTTGAACTCCCACGGACGCGGCGTCCCGTCGTACCACTGGTGCGTCCCCGGCTCCCCCTCGTACCGGAACTCGTTGCCCATCGGCCGCCACGACGCTCCCCCGTCGTCCGACCGCTGGATCACCTGCCCGAACCACCCGGTGGACTGCGAGGCGTACAGCCGCGACGGGTCGGCCGGCGACCCGGCGACGTGGTAGATCTCCCACCCGCCAAAGTGCGGCCCGCTGACCTCCCACTTCTCGCGCTTCCCGTCCGCCGTCAGCACGAACGCGCCCTTACGCGTCCCGACCAGGACCCGAACACCGCTCATGTCCACACTCCTCTCGACGACTCACCGAGAAGAGACCGCGCCGCGCCCCGGAACTCATCGCCGCCGCTTTGTGCGACCATCCCCGGATGGTCGAAGCGATGCTGGACGTGGACACCGACCCGCTCCCGGTCCTGACGTTGCGGGCCGAGACGTGGGAACTGCACATCCGCGCACCCCTCGCGGACTTCTCCCGCCTGAGTGGAATCCGCGACGCCGATTGGGACGAACGCCGGTCCCTGCGAATAGGCGTCTGCGCAGGCGCGCCGGTGTTCTGGGCCATGGCGGACGACCAGGCCGTCCTACTCATCGGCCAGGACGACGAGACCTGGGACATCGCCCTGACGATCCCCCTCACAACCGCGGACGAAATCGCCACCCTCGCTCAGCACCCTCCGACTTAAGACCCGGGAAGAGCTGCAGGCACAGGCCGATCGCCCACGGCCACGAGCAGGTGGCGAAGGAGACGCCGATCAGCGCGTTCGTGACGACGAAGGAGTCCAGCGCCTCACCGAAGCTCATCCCGACGGCCACCGCGAAGGCCGCGCCCGTGAGCGCGGAGCCGGCCGCGGCGGCGGCCGCGGTCGGCGCGGTACTCGGGCTGATCACCCTCGCGGGTGTCTTCCGCCTGTGGCGGACGACCCGGAGCCGCGGCTGGTTCTGGACGGTCATCATCACCCGCGCGGTGTCGGCGCTCACCTCGGTCCCGGCCTTCTTCGCTGGAGCACCCGCCGGATTGCAGGCGGCCGTCGGGGTCGGCATCGTCCTCACCCTGACGTCCCTGTGGCTCCTTGCCACCCGCAAGACCGCGACCGCGTGACCCTCCAACACATCGACCGCCGCGCTCACAGCCCTTACGAGCACGGCGGCTGATCTGTTGCGGCCATCTGAGTAGCATCGGCTCATGTGACGAGCGGATTGCTCCCCGATCCAGCGACCGCCTACGGCGCGCGCGTCCGCCGGCGGCTCACCGACGAGATGTCGATCTGGCTGACGACCGTCGGGCGTGACGGCACCCCGCAGCCGAACCCGGTCGGGTTCCTCTGGGACGGTGGCGACAGCCTTCTGATCTACAGCCAGACGAACGCCAAGCGGCTCGCGAACATCCGCCGGCACCCGCCGGTCTCGCTCAACTTCGACAGCGACGGCGGCATCGTCGTCCTCACCGGCACCGCCGAGATCCTGGACGACTACCCGGCGGTCACCGACAATCCCGCGTGGCTGGAGAAGTACAGCGAGGCCATCAATGCCCGCTTCGGCAGCGCCGCGCAGTTCGCGGAGAGGTTCTCGGTCCCGGTCCGCGTCCACCTCACCCACGTCCGCGGCTTCTGACACAACGCCTGGCCGCCAGCACGTCGCCGAGTCGCGGGCTTGACTCGAATGCGAACCCCTCCCATATTAGACCGAGCATCCAATAACCTGTGGACGTGACCGGCCCAGCCCGCCTGACCAGGCGGGCTCCCGACCGCTGCGGCCCGCCGCCGGACGCCTAATGCGCCCAGGGCGTCCGGTGCGGGCCGCAGCACCTCACCCCGCGGCCTGAAGGGCGCCAGGCCGCCACCTCCCTCTGCGAGCCTTCCGATGACCCGAGGAGAACCCGTGAGCGATGACCGCGAGCCGACCGTCCTGTACGAGGTCCGCGACCGCAAGGCGTACCTGACGCTGAACCGCCCCGACCGGCTCAACGCGATCGACTTCCACATGCCCGGCGAGCTCGCGGCGACGGTCAAACGCGCCAACACCGATCCCCGCGTCCACGTCATCGTGCTGCAGGGCGCGGGCCGGGCGTTCTGCTCCGGCTACGACCTGAAGATCTCCGCCGAAGACGGCCAGGGGACCCAGGGCGACAAGGCCTGGGACCCGATCAAGGACTACGCCGCCATGAAGGAGTTCACCGACGACTACTTCTCGCTCTGGCGCTCCCTCAAGCCGACCATCGCCAAGGTGCACGGCTTCGCGGTCGCCGGCGGCAGCGACATCGCACTGTCGTGCGACCTGGTCGTGATGGCCGACGACGCGAAGATCGGCTACATGCCCGCACGGGTCTGGGGCTGCCCCACCACCGCAATGTGGGTGTACCGGCTCGGCGCCGAACGCGCCAAACGGATGCTGCTGACCGGCGACACCATCGACGGCCGCACCGCCGCCGACTGGGGCCTCGTCCTGGAATCGGTGCCACAGGACAACCTGGATTCCCGCGTCGAGGAACTCGCCGACCGCATCGCCGGCGTCCCGGTCAACCAGCTCGCCATGCAGAAGCTGATGATCAACCAGGCCTACGACAACATGGGCCTGCACGGCACCCAGATCCTGGCGACCCTCTTCGACGGCATCACCCGGCACTCCCCCGAGGGCCGCTGGTTCCAGGAGTTCGCCGCCGCACACGGCTTCCACGAAGCAGTGAAGTGGCGCGACTCCGGCCGCTGGATCCCCGAAGGCGGCGGCCCCGTCCCCACCCCCGACGACCTCCAGACCCCATAGCGGGGTCGCGGTAGAGCTGCCGCACGAGGACGGCTGCCCCGGGCATCGTCCGCCGCTACACCACCGGCGATGGTTCTCCCACGGGCTGGTGGGCTCCGGTCGGGGACGGGTCCCGTCGCGTGCCGGGAAGCCGGATCGTGACGACGAGCCCGCCTGCGGGGCGGGGCGTGAGGTCGAGGATCCCGTCGTGGGCTCGGACGATGCTGTGGACGATAGCCAGCCCGAGGCCGACGCCGGCGTGCTCGTCGGTGCGGATCCGCCGCGTACCGCGCTGGAACGGTTCGGTGAGGGTCGGAATCAGGTCCCAGGGGAGCGGAGGACCGGTGTTCTCGACCCGCAGGACGCTCGCGTCGCCCTCCGATGCGGTATGGACCGTCACGCTGCCGCCGGCGGGGAGGTTGTGGACGATCGCGTTCTGGACGAGGTTCGTCACCATCCGCAGGATGAGCTCCGCCGAGCCGACGGTCTGCGCCCTCTCGCCAGTGACCACCAGCGTGATCTGCCGCTTCTCGGCGAAGGGAAGCAGCGTCTCGGCGGCCTCTTCGGCGACCAGGGACAGGTCGACGGGCTCACGGTTGAAGCTCCTGCGATCGCTGCGGCTGAGCAGCAGGAGGGCCTCGATGAGATCGATCGCGCGCGTGTTGACGGTCTGGAGCCGCTCGATGAGCTCGTCCCGGTTCCGGGTGGGATCGTTGCGGGCGACGTCGAGGAGCGTCTGCGAGATCGCCAACGGGGTGCGCAGCTCGTGGGAGGCGTTCGCGGCGAACCGCTGCTGTTCGGTGATGTGGGATTCGAGCCGTTCGAGCATGGTGTCGAACACGTCGGCGAGCTCGCGGAACTCGTCTCTGGGGCCTTCGAGGCGGACCCGGTGGGACAGCGATCCGTTCGCGGCCAGCCGCGCCGCGTCCGCGATCCGGGTGAGCGGCGCGAGCATCCGGCCGGCGAGGAGCCATCCGCCGAGAAGCCCGAACAGCAGGAGGAAGGCCAGTGCCTGCGCCGCGCGGGGCGCGAACGCACGCCAGAGGTCGCCGCGGTTGGGGATGAACGGCGGCCCCGGCCCCCCGTCCCGGAAGAATCCCGGCCCGGGCTTGATCACGTCGTCGGGTACGTAGCGCAGCAGGAACACCCACACCACCGCGAGCAGGAGAGCGCCGGAGACGACGATCACCCCGGCGTAGCTGATGGTGAGCTTCAACCGCGCGCTGAGCCCCGGGCGTCTACGCATGGGGGCCGCCGGGCTGCGTGGTGTCGATCCGGTAGCCGACGCCGGGCACCGTGGCGATCAGCCATGGTTCGCCGAGCCGTTTGCGCAGCGCGGAGACGGTGATCCGGACGGCGTTGGTGAAGGGGTCGGCGTTGGCGTCCCAGGCCCGCTCCAGCAGCTCTTCGGCGCTGACGACACCGCCTTCGGCGGCGACGAGGACGTCCAGCACGGCGAACTGCTTGCGGGTGAGCGCGACGTAGCGTCCGTCGCGGAAGACCTCCCGGCGGAACGGGTCCACCCGCAGGCCCGCGATCTCGCTGACCGGGGGGCGTGCGCGGCCGCGCCTGCGGTCCAGCGCCCGCAGCCGCATCACCAGCTCCCGGAGCTCGAACGGCTTGGTGAGGTAGTCGTCGGCGCCGAGCTCGAATCCCGAGGCCTTGTCGTCGATCCGGTCGGCGGCGGTGAGCATGAGGATGGACAGGCCGCTGCCGGACGCGACGATGCGCCGGGCGATCTCGTCGCCGGACGGGCCGGGGATGTCCCGGTCCAGGACCGCCAGGTCGTAAGAGTTGACGCTGAGCATCTCCAGGGCGGAGTCGCCGTCCCCGGCGATGTCGGCGGCGATGGCCTCCAGCCGGAGACCGTCCCGGACGGCCTCGGCCAGGTAGGGCTCGTCTTCCACGATCAGCACACGCACGTTTCAAGGCTATGCGGCCTCGCATATCGCCGACGTATGCAAACCGACACGCCCGCGGCGCGATGAGGGTGACGCGAATCACCGATCACCACGATTCGCCGTGTCCTCCGATGCTCCTTCTCACACGCGGCCCTATGCCGGTGACGATGGTGTGCGGGATGGTCCCGGCCCAGCGAGCCCAGGCGTGGACGGTCGGGGTCGCGCCCCCGTCCGGCCCGAACACGGTCGCGGACGTGCCGGCCGGGAAGTAGCGGGCGCCGGTGTCGATCACGATCTGGTCCATCGAAACCCGTCCGACGACCGGGAAACGGCGCCCGCGGATCTCGACGCCCGCCCGGGGCGACAGCTCCCGGGGAATCCCGTCGGCGTACCCGACCGGGAGGACGCTCAGATGAGTGGCGCGATAGGTGACGTATGTGCCGCCGTAACCGACCGGCGTGCCGGCCGGGACCGCCGTCGTGTGCACGATCGGCGTGGTCAGACGCGACGCGCCGTGCATCTCCACGGTCCCGGACGGATCGATGCCGACCAGCCCCGCCCCGACCCGGACCATCCCGAAATGTGTCGCCGGGTCGGTCAGCGTCCCCGACGTGGCCGCAAGATGAGCAAGCAGCGAACCGAGCCCCGCCGCCCGGACCGCCTTCAGCGCCTCATGCATGCCGGCGACCGCCGGCGCGTTCGCCGCGGGCTCGGCCCGGTCGGCCAGCGGAAGATGCCCCATGACACCCACGACGCGAACCCTCCGAGCCCTCTGACCACGCTGAGCGATACCGATCAGTTCGTCCCACCGCCCGCGGGGGCAACCACCACGGGACATCCCGGTGTCCACATGGAGATGAATCCGCACCGTCGACGCGGCCTGCGCGATAACGGCGCCGAGCTCGTCCACCGACCCGACCGCGACATCGACCCCGCCCGCTGCAGCCGCCTCCGCGTCGACTCCTGACGGATGCAGCCAGGCGAGGATCGGCACCGCCAACCCTGCCGCGCGCAGCGCACACGCCTCCGCGACGCTCGTCGTCCCGAGCCATCCGGCACCGGCGGCGACGGCGGCCTCGGCGACCGTGACCGCGCCGTGGCCGTAACCGTCGGCCTTGACCACGGCCATGATCATGCTCCGCGTCCGCGCCCGGATCTCGGCCACGTTCGCGGCCACCGCCTCGGGCAGCGTCCGCAGAGTCGGCCCGTTCACGGCCGCCTCCACGGCGCGGCGTCCGGATGCGGCAACCGGATCGGCGCGGCCGTCCGGTACTCGAAGTGCCACCACTCGTTGTCGTAGATCCGGTAGAGCCCGTACCGCCAACCGTTCCGTTCGAGCCACCGCGCGCCCTCGGTCGGCCGGACGTCGAGCCCGAACCCCCGCACATGGCTGGACTCCTCCGGCGGGAGCACCCGGCGCCGCGCCGCCGGCACCGAGCCGGTCCGCCACACCTCCTCAGCGAAGATCCGGTACTGCTCCTTCGCGTCCCGGTATCCCGAGGTGAGGCCGATCAGTTGCCCGTCGCGCCAGAACGCCTCGGCCCGCGCATGCGTGAACGCCGCCAGCGTCTCCGGCGCCAGCCCCCGAAGATCCTCAGCGGGAAAGCGCAAGCCCAACGCCCACTGACACGCCAGAAAACGGCCACGCCCCGGAGCCCGGCAGAACCCGACCGGCACCAGCAGCACCGCTACGACCCGAGTGACGAACGCAAGAAACTTCACTTTGAACGCCACGACTCACCGCCGAAGGGTCAGCCCATACGCAGGACCCCGCGCCCGGCGGGAAGAACGACCGTCCACTCCCCGACATAAACCGGCGAGCGCGATCCCGCACCTACAACGGGCCGACAGCGATGCGATGCAGTCCATGCCTTCACTGAAGACGGACACCTGTTGCGGTGGCGTATCCGGTTTTCCATACGCCCGCAATACACGGCTACCTCAGCGCTTGCCGCACCAAAAAGAGACCCCTCAACGCCGCTGGCGAAGGCCACGACCCGATAGACCAGATCGGCACGGGGAACGTCCTGACCAGGCAAGTCAACCAACTCCGCCCGGACCGCACCCACATCAGTACACCCGGGCAGACACACGATTTCGTCACGCCAGGCCCCGGGGCTGCGCCCCTGCCCCACGCCCTTGAACGACCCTTCTCCCACCGGCATCATGTCCAACTCGGCGACGACGCCGACGATCCGTTCCACATGGTGAACACCGCGTCACAGGAGCCGCCCGCAAACGGCAGACAACCGGCATCCGAAAGAACGACATCCCCCGCACCCCACCACCCGCCGTCCGTCCCCTCGACGCCGAGCCCTGACAATCCCCGTCCCACACCCAACGTCAACCACGATCCCCGCATCACCCGAAACAAGCCCCAACACAGCCGCCGCCCGAGGCTCACCCCCACGAATCCTGTCGTAGAAGACCGCTTCCTTCTCGTAGTCAAGCAACCGCTTCCCAGCCGGCAAGTAGCCGGACTCGCAGAGGTCAATGACCAATCTGATTCAAACAGAGGATTCGTGCGTCCCCGCGCCGTTAGGTAGGTCTGTTGTCTTCGGCGTACAGAGGTCACCGTGGCTGAAGACCGGGCAGCCGAGCAGCTCTGCTAGGACCGCCCGCTGTCTGGTGGTCAACTCGTTGGCGAACACCACCGCCTTAGCATCCGTCTCGACCCGCACGGCTGCTATCTCATCCACCTTTCCTGTGCTCATCAGTGTCCGCGACGAGTAAGGCCGGTCCATGTTCGCCTTGCCCCCAGGCGCACGGCCTTTCTTGTTGCCCGATACCCCTCGACGCTGTACGAACTGCTCCACAACACGGCCGCCCAACCGCTCGACCTCCTTCGCCAGAACGCTCATGACTTCGGCGTAGTCCCTCTGTTTTGCCGAGAAGAGGCCAGCGATAAGAACACCGCTTCCGTCGATGACAGCCCTCGGTGCTCTCGGCGCCTGATGCTGAGAGCCACCAGGCCAAGGGGACGACCGGCCGTCCTGCGGCCCGCGCCGCCGCGCATACCTCATGAACCGACAGAGTAGACATGATCACCGCGCGCGCCGAACGCCTTGCCGGCAGCCCGCAAGCGTGCCGCTACCACTTCCAGGTGACCTGCACGCTTGCACCCAAGAGGTCGACTAACCGGCGACCGTCCGTTTACAGCAGCGGCAAACAGCCTGCGGCCACCCCACCGACCGAGGTCAAACGGTGCCCAACGCGCACCCCTCCTTAGGCCCAGTGCCGCCAGGGCGTCGCGTGCATGCGTGGATCCTGGATATGCGAACGACCCCTGACTGTTTGCGCTGGTCAGAGGCAGTTTAACTGGATGTGGCGGGCGCAGAGTCCGAACCTGCGTAGGCTAAGCCGACGGATTCATAGTGCGTCATGGATTCACGCGGCTTATGTCACCTGGCCTGCAGCAAAGCGCTCCTTGTGCCCGTCGACGGCACTCGTCATTCCGCGTGTTCTCCGGATCTTGTACCGACCGCTGTGCGCTCCCCCGGACGTCCGCACGCTACGACCGTGGCACCGCCTCGCCTGCGATGCTGTGCGAATGACCTCCTCGCTTCCCGCAGGCTGGACGATCGAGCGAGTACGCACAGTGTCAGGTGACGACAGTGCCGCAGTGTCGTCTACGGAAAGACTCGTGTTGGTCGAGGAGTGGGCAGAGGACCAGTCAGCTCACGAACCCGTGCCAGCCGACCAGGTCGGAACGATCATTCAGTTCCGCGGCCTGTGTCTCGTCAGCATCGAAGGCGAATGGTACATGGGCACCCTTCAACCGGACGGCTCCATCGCCTGCTGGGCCTCCTACGGCGCTGACCTGCAAGAAGCCCTCCGATCTCTCTAACAATCCGAGGGCGTCGCCAGCACGCCGCACCCGCCTCCGCCCAAGCTTCCCGAGCCGCCAGTTCGGCAATGTCCGGGTTGGCAGCGGCGTAGCCGCTGTTCTTCCCCCACCTTCCTCCCCCCTGCCCCGACGAGACCTGCACTTAGGCCGGACGGGTTCTGTCAAGGGTGGCGAAGCCATCACGAAGTGACGCCCGAAGGGCGCCCCTGACAGAACCCGTCCGCCGCCATCCTCGACAGATCGGGGACCGGCGGGAGCCCCGCACCCTTCCAGCCAGCTTGCGGCTCCCCACACGCTCGGGGCCATGAGCGTCTCTGGGGCATCTCGTGGTCTAGTGGACGTGGGACACCATGGGCCGATGGCATGGTGCGGTGCGGGTGAGCAACCCGGCCGGTGAACCCGACCCCGACGACCCGCGTGGGGCGTTGATGCATCCGGGAATGCGGCAAGAGGTGCTGTGCCGCCGCCACGATGGCGACTTGTGGTGGCTGTGGGTGTGGGCTAGGGCCGACCCGCAAGTCTCCGCCGGAGTTGGAGCCGTTGTGTCCGCTGCTGGAGACCGAGACGGCGGCGGACCGGATCGCGCGGGTGCTGGCGGTGCCGTTCGTCGGATCACCGGACGGCGGCGGTTCGTGATGGGCACGGTTCCGGTAGTGCTGCCGGACGGGCTGAGCGGACGGCCGGTCGCCGCGCAGATCGAACGAGAGTTTCCCGGCGTCTGGGCCTGGTACGGCAAGGCGACCGGTTCATGGTGGGCGATGGTCCGGCTCGGCAATGCCGCTCGCCTCGTGGAGGCACTCAACCCTCACGAGTTGCGGAACGCGATCGTCCAGGCGCAAGGCTGGCCCTGGCCTCGCTGAGGGGTGCCGGCTACCGAGGTCGCTGAGCGGGCGGGGCACAGCGTCAAGGTGCTGTTGCAGGTCTACGCCAAGTGCATCCTGGGTCAGCGTGATCGGGCGAACCAGCGGATCGGCGATGCGCTCGATGACTGATCGCACCTACGCTGTGGGGCTCTGGTTCGCGCCGGAGACCTTCGGCATTCCCGCGCGACTTGCGGGAACGCGGCCGGAGTCATTCCGCGTATATTCCGGGAGCGGTGACATCCGGGGGCGTCTCGCTGCACCTGGGGGATCTTGGATATGCGAACGGCCTCTGACTGTTTGCGCTGGTCAGAGGCCGCTTCACGTGGTGTGGCGGGTGCAGGGTTCGAACCTGCGTAGGCTAAGCCGACGGATTTACAGTCCGCTCCCATTGGCCACTCGGGCAACCCGCCGTGGCGTCGCTCTCGCGACGGCACTGGAAAGAATAGCGGACGCGGGGCGTGGTCGTGACATCGGAGGCGGGCGGCGTGGGGCGGCGGGGGCGCGGCGCGAGTCGATACGCTCTCTGGACCGCGAAGGTGCTGCTGAGGGGAAGTGTGCCTGATGGCCGACAGCTCGTTTGACATCGTCTCGAAGCTCGACCGGCAGGAGGTCGACAACGCTCTCAACCAGGCCGCCAAGGAGGTGGCCAACCGGTTCGACTTCCGGAACGTGGACGCGGGGATCAAGTGGTCCGGGGAGAGCATCGAGATCCAGGCGAACACCGAGGAGCGGGCGAACGCCGTGCTCGACGTGCTGAAGGACAAGCTGGTGAAGCGGGGGATCTCGCTGAAGGCGATCGATCCGGGCGAGCCGCGGTTGTCGGGGAAGCTCTACAAGCTGGGCGTCGGGCTGAAGGAGGGCATCTCCCAGGAGGACGCCAAGAAGATCGGCAAGATCGTCCGGGACGAGGGGCCGAAGGGGATCAAGGCCCAGGTCCAGGGGGACGAGCTGCGGGTGAGCTCGAAGAAGAAGGACGACCTGCAGCAGGTCATCTCGCTGCTCAAGGGCAAGGACCTCGACGTCGCCCTGCAGTTTGTGAACTACCGCTGAGAAGAGCGCGCCGGCCGCTTCCCCCGCAGAAGCGGCCGGCGCGCTCTCGTGGGTTATGACGCGGCGGGGGCCCCGACGGTTCGATCGGGTTCCAGATGGGTCGGCGCCTTGCTGTGGTGGTGGAATTACTTGCCATGGTGACGTACCGAAGCCCACGGGAGTGGGAGCGCATGCGGGACGCGGGACGGGTCGTGGCCCGGATCCTGGCGGGGACGCGGGACGCGGCTGAGCCGGGCATGCCGCTGGCGGAGCTGGACGCGGTGGCCGGGCGGATCCTGAGGGAGAACGGCGCGACGTCGCCGTTCCTGCATTACAAGCCGAGTTGGGCGCCCGTGCCGTATCCGGCGAACATCTGCGTGTCGGTCAATGACGTGGTGGTTCACGGCATACCTGATGGGCGGGTGCTGATGGGTGGGGATCTCGTGTCGGTCGACTGCGGGGCACGGGTCGATGGGTACTGCGGGGATGCGGCGGTGTCGTTCTTTGTGGGGGCGGGCGATGAGGCCGGCCGGCGGTTGTTGGAGGTGACCGAGCGGGCTCTGGAGAGGGCTATTGCGGCGGCCGTGCCGGGGAATCGGATGGGTGACATCGCGAACGCGGTGGAGCGGACGGCGCGCAAGGCGGGTTACGGGATCACGCGGGGCTGCGGCGGGCACGGGATCGGGACGGAGATGCACGAGGACCCGCCAGTGCCGAACGTGGGCAAGGCGGGCAAGGGGATGCCGCTGCGGGAGGGGCTGACGATCGCGATCGAGCCGATGTTCCACGAGGGCGGCTCGGACGGTTCGCGGCAGCTGAGCGACGGGTGGTCGATCGCGACGGCGGACGGGAGCCGGGCCGCCCATTTCGAGCACACGATCGCGATCACCGGGGACGGGCCGGTGGTCCTGACGGCCCTCTAGCGGGGGCCCGCCATGCGTTCGAGGCGGGCGATGCGCTCGGCGGTCGGCGGGTGGGTGGAGAACAGCTTGCCGATGCCGGCGCCGCGGAACGGGTTGGCGATCATCAGGGCGCTGGTGGTGGCGAGCTCGGGGTCCTGCGGCAGCGGCATCGCCTGGGTGCCCGCCTCGATCTTGCGGAGCGCGGACGCGAGGGCGAGCGGGTCGCCGGTGAGGCGGGCGCCGGCGGAGTCGGCGGCGAACTCGCGGGTGCGGCTGATCGCCATCTGCACGACGGCGGCGGCGACGGGGCCGAGCACCAGCATGAGCAGGGCGCCGACGAGGCCGGGTCCGTCGTCGTCGTCCTCGCGGCCGATCGGCAGGAAGATCGCCAGGTGCGACAGGTAGGTGATCACGGTGGCGATGGCCGCGGCGACGGAGGAGATCAGGATGTCGCGGTTGTAGACGTGCGACAGCTCGTGGCCGAGGACGGCGCGCAGTTCCCGTTCGTCCAGCATGCGCAGGATGCCGCGGGTGCAGCAGACGGCGGCGTTGCGCGGGTTGCGGCCGGTGGCGAACGCGTTGGGCTGGCGGGTCTCGGAGACGTACAGCCGCGGCATGGGCTGGCGGGCGGTGGTCGACAGTTCGCGGACGAGCCGGTGGAGCACCGGCGTGTCGATCTCGCCGACGGGGTGGGCGCGCATGGAGCGCAGCGCGATCCGGTCGGAGAAGGCGTAGGCGACGCCGTTGGTGCCGAGGGCGATGACCAGCGCGATCGTGAGCCCGGCGGTGCCGCCGAACGCCCAGCCGATCGCGAGCATCAACGCCGACAGCGCGGCGATCAGTGCCGCCGTCTTGACGCCGTTGAACCGCACTCTGCGCCGCCTCCCGTCCGGTCCGCCCATGAACGACAACGGTGTGACCAGCCCCGACGTTCCCGGGACCGGCGCGACCATTCCAGGTTAGGTCGCGGCGGAGACGGTCTGGAGGACGATCTGGGGCGCGATGGACAGCACGACCGCGCCGGCGGCGGTGGCGGCGAGGGCGGCGCGGACGGGCCATCCGGGCACGGGGTCGGCGAACGGGCGGGCCGGCGGGGTGAACAGCCGGACGGCCCAGGCCAGGTAGTAGTACAGGCCGATGACGGTGTTGATCGCCATGATCACGGCGAGCCAGGTGACGCCGCCGGCGACGGCGGCGCGGAACACGACGACCTTCGCGAACAGCCCCATCACGCCCGGCGGGAGGCCGGCGAGGCAGATGAGGAAGAACGCGAGGGCGGTCGCGGTGGCGGGGCTGCGGTGCGCGAGGCCGCGGTAGTCGTCCAGGGAGTCCCAGGTGGGGCGGGGGCCGTCCAGGACGCGGCGGGCGAAGCCGGTGACGACGGTGAACGCGCCGAGGTTCATGACGGCGTAGAGGGCGACGTACGCGGTCGTGGCGGCGACGGCCTCGGGCAGGCGGTGCGACCCGACCGACAGGGGCGCGAGCATGTAGCCGGACTGGGCGACGGACGACCAGGCCAGCAGCCGGATCGCGGTCCGCTGGCGGAGCGCGACGAGGTTGCCGAGCGTCATGGTGATCGCGGCGAGGACCGCGATCACCGGACCCCAGACGTGCCCGTACGCGGGCAGCCCGAGGGCGAGGACGATCGCGAGGCCGGCGAATCCGGCGGCCTTCGACACGACGGACAGGAACGCGGCGACGGGCAGCGGCGCGCCCTGGTACACGTCCGGCGCCCAGAAGTGGAAGGGGACGGCGGCGACCTTGAACGCGAACCCGGCGAGGACGAGGACGACGCCGACGGCGGCGACCGGGTCCAGGTCGGGCGGGACGCGGGCGAGCGCGGGCGCGATCCGGTCGAGGTGCATGGCCCCGGTCGCCCCGTACACCAGCGAGATGCCGAACAGCATGACCGCGGTGGAGACGACGGAGACGAGGAAGAGCTTGAGCGCGGCCTCGGACGCCCGGCCGTCGTAGCGGCGCAGGCCGACGAGGGCGAATACCGGCAGCGACAGCGTCTCCAGCGCGACCAGCAGCAGGATCAGGTCGCGGGCGGCGACCAGCGACAGAGCGCCGATCACCGCGCAGAGCAGCAGGAAGTGGTACTCCCCCGCCGGGATCTTCGAGTCGGCGATCTCCCGGAGGGACAGCAGCACGACGACCACGGCGGCGGCGAGCACGATGCCCTGGAACAGCAGCGTGAAGTCGTCGGCGACGTAGGAGCAGGAACGCGGCCCGCCGCCGCGCAACGAGGACGGCAGGCAGAACGTGGAGCGCCGGTCGCCGGCCGACAGCACGATCACCGCGATCAGCGCGGCGCCGAGGGACCCGCCGCTGACGAGGCCGAGGACGCGGCGCGGCGCGTCGAAGGCGTCGGCGAGCAGCAGCCCGAGCGCGGCGACGGCGAGGATCAGCGGCGGCGCGATCGCCGCGTAGTCGATGCCCTGGATCATCAGCCGCCTCCGAACAGCGCGCGGACCGGCGCGGCGGTCACGTCCAGCAGGGTCTTCGGCCACAGCCCGACCAGCAGCGTGAGCGCGATCAGCGGGACCCAGGCGGCGTACTCCTGGGCGGAGACCGCGGCCGGGCCCGGGGCGGCGGCCGGCCCCGAGGTGGCCGCAGGCGCGGGCGCGGGCCCGTGGGTGATCTTGGCGAGCATGCGCAGGAAGTAGCCGGCGGTGAGCAGCGCGCCGATCCCGGCGACCGCCATGAACGTGACGAACGCGCCGCGCGGCAGGTCGGCGTGCGGACGGTACGCGCCGAGCATCGCCAGCATCTCGCCCCAGAACCCGGCGAGGCCGGGCAGCCCGAGCGAGGCGACGGACGCGAAGGTCAGCACGGACGCCAGCCGCGGCGCGGTGCCGAGCATGCCGCCGCCGACCGCGTCCATGTCGGTGGTGCCCCAGCGGTCCTTGACGGCTCCGGCCAGGAAGAACAGCAGGCCGGTGATCAGTCCGTGGGCGACGTTGCCGAACAGCGCCGCGTTGATCCCGACGGGGGTGAGGGTGGCGATGCCGAGCAGGACGAACCCCATGTGCCCGACGGACGAGTAGGCGATCATCCGTTTGAGGTCGCGCTGGGCGAGGCAGGCGAGCGCGCCGTAGACGATCCCGATCACGGCGAGCAAGCCGAGCCATGGCGCCCACACGTGCGCGCCGTCCGGTGCCAGCGGGAGGGCGACGCGGACGAGCCCGTAGGTGCCCATCTTCAGCAGCACCCCGGCCAGCAGCACGGACCCGACGGTCGGCGCCTCGGTGTGCGCGTCCGGCAGCCAGGTGTGCAGCGGCCACATCGGCGCCTTCACCGCGAAACCGAGGGCCATAAGCGCGAACGCGGTGATCTGGACGCCGTGGGAGACGCCGGAGCCGTGCCGCGCGGCCAGCTGGATCATGTCGAGCGTGCCCGCGTTGACGGCGACCAGCAGCATGCCGGCGAGCAGCAGGCCCGACCCGAGCAGGGTGTACAGGATGAACTTGGCCGCGGCGGCGCGGCGCCCGGCCCCGCCCCACAGCATGATCACCACGTACATCGGGATCAGCACGGTCTCGAAGAACACGAAGAACAGCACGAGGTCCAGGGCGACGAACGTGCCGATCAGCCCGACCTCCAGGACGAGCAGCAGCGCGGTCAGCAGCCGGATCCGCCCGCCCTCCGGCGGGTGCCGCAGCGTGTACAGGAAGCACAGGAACGTCAGCAGCGCGGTCAGCGCGACCAGCGGCAGCGAGATCCCGTCGGCGCCGAGGTGGAACCGCAGCCCGATCGCCGGTGCCCACGCCCAGTTCGCCTGGAGCTGCATGCGCGAGGTGTCGCCGAAGTCGAACGCGGTCATCGCGGAGACCGCGACGAGCAGTGTCGCGGCGGACACGCCCGTCCCGAACGCCCGTACGGCGAACCCGGTGCGCAGGAACCGGTCCGCCGGGACGAGCATCGCCAGCGCCCCGAACAGCGGGATCGCCATCATCCACAGGAAGATCACCGGAAGATCACCACCAGGGCCGTGATGACGACGACGCCGGCCAGCAGCCCCGTCAGGTACGTCTGCGGGTTGCCGTTCTGCGGGATCCGCAGCAGCCCGCCGAGCCGCCGCGCGCCCCGTCCCGTCCCGACGACGGCGGCGTCGACGCCGCGCCGGTCGAACGTCACGACGTACCGGGCGAGGGCCCGGACGGGCCTGACGACGGCCATCGCGTACAGCTCGTCCACATAGAACGCGCGTGCGAACATCGTCCGCACCGGCCCGAGGGCCGCCGCCGGATCGGCCGCCGGATCGCGGTTCCAGAGCAGGAACACCGCGCCCGCGCCGATGATCAGCAGCCCGATGCCGAGCAGCGCCGGGCCGATGTGCGGGCGCAGCTCGTCCGCCCCGAGCCCGAAGAACCCGAGGATCGCCGCCGGGACGGCCAGCGCCGCCACCGTCCACGACATGAACTTCGACGGCTCGCGGACCTCGTACGTCCCGCGCTGCTCCCCGAAGAACACCATCAGCCAGGCCCGCATCGCGTACGCCGCCGTCAGCGCGACCGTCAGCAGCAACCCGAGGTAGATCAGCCATGCCACCCCGGACGGCAGTGTCGTCCAATGGGGACGCTCCCCATAGGGCCCGAAAGAATGAATCGCGGTGACCTTGCCGAGCGTTGGTGAGTTCAGCGGGGCGTAGGCGAACCAGCCCGCTTCGGTGGTGTCGTGGCCGTGGAGGGCGGCGTGCTGGGCGGCTTCGATGACGGAGTCCTTGCTGAACCAGCCGCTGAACGGCGGGACGCCCGCCAGCGCCGCGAACCCCGCCGTCATCGACCAGAACGTGATCGGCATGCCGCGCCGCAGCCCGCCGTAGTGCGCGAGCAGGTTCGATCCCGCCGTGACGATGACGCATCCGGCGGCCAGGAACAGCAGCGCCTTGAACGCGCCGTGCGCCAGCAGGTGGAAGATCGCGGCGGACTTCGCGCCGACCGCGAGCGCGGCCGCCATCACGGCGAGCTGGCTGATCGTCGAGTAGGCGAGGACGCGTTTCAGGTCGTCCTGGGCGAGGGCCGCGAGCGCCGCGCCGACCATCGAGATCACCGCGATGACGCCGAGGACGGCCAGCGCGCCCGGCGCGGCGACGAACACCCCGTACAGCCGCGCGACGACGTAGACGCCGGCCGCGACCATCGTGGCGGCGTGGATCAGCGCGCTGATCGGCGTGGGGCCCGCCATCGCGTCCGGGAGCCAGGTGTGCAGCGGGAACTGGGCGCTCTTGCCCGCGACGCCGGCGAGGAGCAGCAGCGCAGCGACGGTGAGCGTCGAGCCCGGCATCGTCCAGGCCCGCGTGAGGACGTCGTGGATCTCGAACGTGCGCGCGCCGACCCCGAGCACGATGATCCCGATGAGGAAGCCGACGTCGCCCAGCCGCGTCACCAGGAACGCCTTGACGGCCGCGCGGGAGTTGGCGCGCTCCTCCCAGTGGTGGCCGATCAGGAAGTACGAGCAGATGCCCATGACCTCCCAACCCGCGTACAGGACGAGGAGGTCGCCGGCGAACACCACGAGCAGCATCGCGGCGGTGAACAGCGAAATGAACGCGGCGTAGGACGAGTAGCGCCGGTCGCCGTCCATGTAGGCGACCGAGTACACTTGGACGGCCAGCGCGACGCAGCAGACCATCAGCGCGACCACCGCGGACAGGCCGTCCACCTGCAGTCCGACCCGGATGGGCACCGAACCGGTGTCGATCACCGCCAGCGTGCCCGTCCGCTCGCCGGGGTCCTGCCAGACGACGAACGCGACGATCGCCGACAGCACGAGCGACACCGCGACGGGTGCGCAGGCGATCAGCGCCGGTCCGTCGCGCAGCGCCGACCGTCCGCCCAGCAGCCGCCCGAGCGACGGGCCGAACAGCATTCCGCCGAACGCGGCGAGGAACGGCAGCAGGATCACCAGGGACGCGAGCCAGATCACGGCGCCGCCTCCTCGACCGGCTCCGGCTCAGGTTCCGGTTCGCCCGATTCATCTGATTCGTCCGGCGCCGCGTCGGATTCGGACAGCGAGCGGAGCCGGTCCACGTCGACCATCTGCCGGTTCCGGTACACCAGCAGGACGATCGCGAGGCCGAGGCCGACCTCCGCCGCCGCGATCACGATCGTGAACAGGGTCAGCACCTGCCCGCCGTGCAGCCGGTCGCGGAACCACATGTCGAACGCGACGAGGTTCAGGTTCACCGCGTTCAGCATCAGCTCGACCGACATCAGGACGAGGATCGCGTTCCGCCGCGCCAGCACCCCGTAGACGCCGACGGAGAACAGCAGCGCCGCGACGACGGTCGGGTAGGCCAGATGCATCAGCCGTCACCCTTCCGCCGGCCGGGGAGCCGGGGCCCGATGTCGGTGCGGGACAGGACGATCGCGCCGACCAGCGAGGCCAGCAGCAGCACCGACAGCACCTCGAACGGCAGCACCCACGTCCGGAACACGCTCGCGCCGAGCTCGCTCGCCGATCCGCCGCCCGCGCGCAGCGGCATCTTCTCGTCCCGGAAGCCCATGACCATGACGGTGACCAGGACCGCGGCGGTGGCGGCGGCGACGGCCGCGGCGGCCCACCGGTTGCCGGAGTCGAGGTCGGCGGAGTCCCCGATCGGCGCGCGGGTCAGCATGATCCCGAACAGCAGCAGCACGACGACCGCGCCGACGTAGATCAGCACCTGCACCCACGCGACGAACTCGGCGGTCAGCACGAGGTAGCCGCCCGCAAGCGCGCCGAACGACAGCACCAGCCACAGGGCCGCGTGGACGAGCCGCCGGGTCGTCACGACCATGATCCCGGAGCCGACGGTCACCACCCCGAGCAGCGTGAAGACGATCTCCTGCCCGCTCATCGGCGGCTCCCCGGCGGACCGGGCGGGCCTCCGGGCGGCGGGCGCCGCGCCGCCCGCGCCGCCGCCTTCTCCGCCGCCCCGATCTCCTTCGGCGGCTCGGCGGCCGGGTCGTGCGCCTGCGGCGGCGGGACCGTCCACATCCACTCCCGCAGCCGCTCCTTCTCGTGGGTCAGCTCGGCGATGTCGTACTCGGCGTACTCGAACTCCGGCGACCAGAACAGCGCGTCGAACGGGCAGACCTCGATGCAGATGCCGCAGTACATGCACAGCGCGAAGTCGATCGCGAACCGGTCGAGGACGTTGCGGACCCGCGGCCGGCCGCCGCCCTCGGCGGCGACGGTCTCCTTGTGCGAGTCGATGTAGATGCACCAGTCGGGGCATTCGCGCGCGCAGAGCATGCAGACGGTGCAGTTCTCCTCGAACAGCGCGATCACCCCCCGGCTGCGCGGGGGCAGATCCGGCTGCACCTCGGGGTATTGACGCGTTATGGAGCGCCGCGTCATAGTCCGCAACGTGACGGCCAGCCCCTTGGCCAGCCCGCCTCCTGGTAGCCGTCCCACGCGACACATGATTGCGTACGAAACGCCGCGGTGGAACGCGGCGGGTTCCGCGTTCGTCGGACGATACGTGGGCACCCGCGGCCCACGCTCCTGTACGCCTGCGGGCAAGGAGGACACGTGAGCCACTATGCGGACGGACAGTACGACCCCCTCCCCGACCATGCCCGCCCGCAGCGCGCCACGCCTGCCGCGGGCCCGCCGTCCGCCGACACGCCTCCGAACGGCACACCGCCGCATGGGACGTCCTCGCGCGGAACGACGCCTCCGGGCGGCACGCCCCTGCACGAGACCACGGTGCCGGACGGTTTCACGCCGCCGCGCGGTACCTCGATCCCGCCGCGCCCGGCCGCTGCTCCGCGCCCGCCCGCTCCGCCCCGCCCGGCCGCCGCGCCCCGTCCGACCGCCGCACCGCGTCCGCCG
>NZ_BAAAMR010000040.1:0-80513 GCF_039529375.1 Actinomadura napierensis | reverse complement strand
GCGGGATCGCCGGGCGGGACGGCGGACGGGCCGGTGACCGGCGGCGCGGCCGGCGCCCCCGGCAGGGCCGCGCCGCCCGGTGCGGCGGGCACGGCGGCGGAGGGGCTCGCCGCGTCCGGTGTCAAGGTCCTCTCCGGCGCCCGGTGACCGGTGCCGTAACCGACGATGCCGACGATGCCCACCGCCAGGACGACGGCGAGCGCCACGGCCGGGAACGGCGACCGGGACCAGGGACGGCCCCGCAGCGCACGGGGGCCGAGCAGGCGGGTCCGGAGGGGCGGGCGGGGCGTGGCGCGGGTGTATCCGGCCGGGGGGAGATCGCGGGATTCGGGCACGGTCCGATCGTCACGGTCCGCGCTCGCCCGCACACGGAGAATCGCGAAGACCGTTGCCCGCTCGATACAGTCTCCGGCCCCGCCGGGCCTCTCGCCGGGTTCAGCGGCCGGCGAGCAGCTCCACGACGGGGGCGAACTGCTCGGCGAACGCCGACGATACGGACACGTACGACACCCCGAGCTCGTCCCGTCGCCTGGCGAGCACGCCGGCCATCTGCGAGGGCGTGCCGGTCAGCATCGCGATCGAGCCGGCGGACGCCATCGCCGGACCGTCCGCGCCCAGCTGCGGGGCGAGCCACTCGGGTACCTCGTCGCCGACGACATGGACCTGCGTGCACAGCTCCAGATCGTCGAACCGCTCCCCCGCCGCGTCCCGGACGATGTCCACCAGGGGCGCCAGGTCCGCGTCGTTCGCCAGCGGCGGCACGCCGAAGGCGACCGTGCCGGCGCGCCGCGCGGCCAGCTCCAGCATGCGCCGCCGGGACGCGGCGACCAGCACCCGCGGCGGACGGCCCGTCCCGGCGAACAGCCCGGCGGGCGGGTCGGCCACCGCGTCCATGACCGCCTCGACCCGGCGGACGCGCTCGGCGGCCGTCCCGTAGGGCACGCCGAACAGCTCCGCGTCGGCCTCCCCGCCGGGCCGTCCGGCGCCGATCCCCAGCTCGAAGCGGTCGCCGGTCGCGAAGGCCAGCGAGGCCGCCTGCCAGGCGACCATGGGCGCCGGGCGGGTCGCCGCGGAGAGCACGAACGTGCCGACGCGCAGCGAATCCGTCGCCCCCGCCGCGGCGGCGAGGGACGCGACGGGGTCGGCAGTGCCCGTCGTGTCGGGGGTGAGCAGCGTCGCGTAGCCGAGGTCCTCGGCGCGCCGGGCCAGCGCCGCCCATGCGGCGCCGTCGCGCGCCCACCCCGCCATCAGGCCGAACCGGAACCGTCGATCTCCCATGCGCCCGCCCTTCCCGCTCGCGTCCGTCCCTCCCATTTGAGTGAGCACTCACTCATTTGTCAAGCCCCGGCAGGCCCGGTCGGGAAACCGGGCAGGTCAGGTCAGCGGGACGGTGGTGAAGCGGCGCAGCGACAGCGCCGGGTTCTTCTTCCGGACGGCCGCGACGCGCTCGGGTGAGACGTCGGCGGCCGCGGTGCCGGCGGTCTCCCCCAGCGCCGCGACGACGACGCCCATCGGGTCGACGATCATGCTGTTGCCCGCGCCGGTCGGGGCGCACTGGTCGGCGGCCGCCACGTAGATCGTGTTCTCGATCGCGCGGGCCCGCACGAGCGTGCGCCAGTGGTCCTCCTTGAGCGGGCCGGGCACCCACTCCGCGGGCAGCGCGAGCACGTCCGCGCCCGCGTCCACGATCCGCCGCGTCACCTCGGGGAACCGGACGTCGTAGCAGGTCTGCAGGCCGAACCGGACGCCGTCCACGACGAACGTCTCCGGGTCGCCGATCCCGCCGGGCTGGACGACCTCCGACTCCTTGTACCCGAACGCGTCGTACAGGTGCGTCTTGCGGTACGTAGCGGCGACGGCGCCGTCGGGGCCGATCGCGAGGAGGGTGTTGGAGATGCGGTCGGGGTCGTCGAGGCGCTCGTTCACGCCCGCGACGAGGTACAGGCCGTGCCGGCGCGCCAGCTCACCGAGCCCGGACGCGAACGGCCCGTCCAGCGGTTCGGCCGTGTCGATGAACCGCCGGTCCAGCCTCGGCGCGGTGAACATCGCGAACTCCGGGCACACGACCGCCTGCGCGCCGCGCCCGGCCGCCTCGGCGGCGAGCTTGCCTATCGCCGCGAGGTTGGCGTCCTTGTCCTCACCGGGCGCGAACTGCGCGACCGCGACCTGCACCATTTCCTAGCCCTCCTGTCACGCTCACATGCGGTCGACGGCGGTGACCCGGATGACGGCGGCGCCCTCCTGGTCGGAGCCCGCCAGGTCGACCTCGGCGGAGATCCCCCAGTCGTGGTCGCCCGCCGGGTCGTCGAACACCTGCCGGACCCGCCACAGCGCGTCGTCCGGGACCTCCTCGATCTGCAGCAGCTTCGGCCCGCGCGCGTCGGGGCCGGTCGGCAGCTCGTCGTACTCGGCGAAGTAGCCGTCCATCGCCTCCCGCCAGGCGTCGGCGCCGAAGTCGGGGTCCAGCTCGCCCAGCTCGTGGTAGCGCTCCAGCGCCGCCAGCTCCACCCGCCGGAACAGCGCGTTGCGGACCAGCACCCGGAACGCGCGCGCGTTCGCGGTCACCCGCGTGACCCGGTCCTCGATCGGCTCGTCGACGTCCTCGTCGGAGGGGTTCGCGAGCTGCTCCCACTCGTCCAGCAGGCTGGAGTCGACCTGCCGGACCAGCTCCCCCAGCCACTCGATCAGGTCGATCAGGTCGTCGGTCTTGATCGACTCGGGGACGGTCTGCTGCAGCGCCTTGTACGCCCCCGACAGGTACCGCAGGACGAGCCCCTCGGTCCGCGCCAGCTCGTAGAACCCGATGTACTCGGTGAACGTCATCGCCCGCTCGTACATGTCCCGGACGATCGACTTCGGCCGCAGCGGATGGTCGCCGACCCACGGGTGCCCGGCCCGGTAGATCTCGTACGCGGCGTCGAGCTCCTCTTCGAGGGGCTTCGGATGGTCGACGTCCTGGAGCAGCTCCATCCGCTCCTCGTACTCGATCCCCTCCGCCTTCATCTCCTGGACGGCCTCGCCGCGCGCCTTGTTGACCTGCGCGGCGAGGATCTGCCGCGGGTCGTCCAGCGTCGCCTCGATCACCGACAGCACGTCCAGCGCGTACGACGGCGACGACGGGTCCAGCACCTCGAACGTCGCCAGCGCGAACGTCGACAGCGGCTGGTTGAGCGCGAAGTCCTCCTGCAGGTCGACGGTGATCCGCGCGTAACGGCCCAGGTCGTCGGGCTCGGGCAGCACCTCCACGACCCCGCCGGCCAGCAGCGACCGGTAGATCGCGATGGCCCGGGAGATGTGCCGGCGCTGCGCCGACGTCTCCTCGTGGTTGTCGGTCAGCAGCCGCTTCATCGCCCGGAAGGCGTTGCCCGGACGGGCGATCACCGACAGCAGCATCGCGTGCGACACCTGGAACCGGGACCGGAGCATCTCCGGCTCGGCGTCCTGGAGCTTGGCGAAGACCTCCTCGTCCCACCCGACGAACCCCTCCGGCGGCTTCTTGCGCTGCACCTTCCGCCGCTTCTTCGGGTCGTCGCCCGCCTTGGCGAGGGCCTTCTCGTTCTCCACCACGTGCTCGGGCGCCTGCGCGACCACGAACCCGACGGTGTCGAACCCGGCGCGTCCGGCCCGTCCGGCGATCTGGTGGAACTCCCGCGCCCGCAGCCGCCGCACCCGGTGCCCGTCGTACTTGCTCAGCGCGGTGAACACGACCGTGCGGATCGGCACGTTCACGCCGACGCCGAGCGTGTCCGTCCCGCAGATGACCTTCAGCAGCCCGGCCTGCGCGAGCCGCTCCACCAGCCGCCGGTACTTCGGCAGCATCCCCGCGTGGTGCACCCCGATCCCGTGCCGGACGAACCGCGACAGGTTCCGCCCGAACTTCGTGGTGAACCGGAACCCGCCGATCAGCTCGGCGATCCGCGCCTTCTCCGCCTTGGTGCACACGTTGATGCTCATCAGCGACTGCGCCCGCTCGATCGCCGCCGCCTGGGTGAAGTGCACCAGGTAGATCGGCGCCTTCTGCTCGGCCAGCAGCTCCTCGATCGTCTCGTGCAGCGGCGTGACCCGGTAGTCGTAGATCAGCGGGACGGGCCGCTCCGCCGACGTCACCAGCGCGGTCGGCCGGCCCGTCCGGCGCGCCAGGTCCTTCTGGAGGAAGCCGACGTCGCCGAGCGTCGCCGACATCAGCAGGAACTGCGCCTGCGGCAGCTCCAGCAGCGGGATCTGCCACGCCCAGCCGCGCTCCGGCTCGGCGTAGAAGTGGAACTCGTCCATCACGACCACGCCGATGTCGGCGTCGGCGCCGTCCCGCAGCGCGATGTTGGCCAGCACCTCGGCGGTGCAGCACACGATCGGCGCGTCGGCGTTGACGCTGGCGTCGCCGGTCATCATCCCGACGTTCTCGCGGCCGAACATCTCGCACAGGTCGAAGAACTTCTCCGACACCAGCGCCTTGATCGGCGCGGTGTAGAACCCGACCTGCTCCTTGCCGAGCGCCGCGAACAGCGCGCCCGCCGCCACGAGGCTCTTGCCCGACCCGGTGGGCGTCGAAAGGATCACGTTGGCGCCCGAGACCACCTCGATGAGCGCCTCCTCCTGCGCGGGGTACAGCGTGATCCCGCGCCCCGACACCCATCGCCCGAACGCCTCGAACAGCGAATCGGGATCGGCGTCGGTACCGGAAGGAAGCTCATCGATCAGGCTCACCCCTCCATCCTGCCCCGGATCGCCCACTGCCCGCGCCACCTCGGCCGCCCCGGCCGCCGCGAGCCCCGCGCCGCCGCGGCCCGGAGGCGCGCCGGCGCGCACCGGGCGTCACACGAGCGCGTGGCCGTACTCGGCCGCCAGGGGCCTGAGGTCGGGCTCGCCGTACAGATCGCGCATCTCCTTGAAGGCGGCGACCTTGTCCCCGCCGAACCGCCGCACGTGCACCGCGTAGGACGACGCGTCCACGAACGCCGGCGGGTCGGTCTTGCTGTGGAACTTGTCCGCGTACATCACGAGCCGCTCTTCGGCGGTCTCGGCCAGATAGTCGCCGGGCGGCAGGGGCAGGTTCTGCCGCTCGACGTCGTCCCGCGTCAGCCCCATCCCGGTGTGGTGCGAGCAGAACCGGCAGAGCACCTCGGGGAGCCCCTCCGCTTCGAGCACCTCGTGCCCGAGCACCCCGTGCCGGATGTACTGCTTGTGATCGACCTCGCCGGTGACGTCGTACAGCCGGTAGACCCCGACGTCGTGCAGCAGGCAACCGGCCCGCACGAGATCCTTGTCGACGTCCGGCCCGCCGCCGTCCATGAGCCGCTCCGCGATCCGGCACACGATCGCGCAGTGCGTCCAGACCAGCTCGAACGCCTCCCGGCTCGGCGCCAGCCGCTCGTGCAGCGCCCGAATCTCCTCGTCCCCCGGTATCCGCACGCCCCGACCCTACTGCCCGCCCGGGTTAGGGGGCGGTTGTGCGGTTACAACGTGCTGGACGCAACCGCAACGGACACGAGAGGGCGCAGCGATGGAGAAGAAGAAGACCGATCCCGCCGACCGGGGCCCCGGGGCCAGCTCGGGCCACGAGGAGCTGCCGCGCGAGCGGATCGTGCCGGGGAACGGCAGCGCCGCCGAGGGCTACGAGAGCAGGGAGGGGAACGGCACGCGGGACGGCAACCCGATCGCCGGCGTCGAACGCGACGACGGCGAGACGTGAGCGGCTACGACCGGGTCGCCGTCATCACTGGCGCCGACAGCGGGATCGGAAAGGCGACGGCGGTCCTGCTGGCCCGCAAGGGCTTCAACGTCGGCGTCACGTACCGGTCCGACCGGGAGGGCGCCGAGGGGACGGCCCGGGAGATCACCGGGGCCGGGCGGCGGGCCGCCGTCCGGCGGCACGACCTGACCGACCCGGAGAAGGCGGCCGGCGCGGTGGACGAGCTGGCCGACGAGCTCGGCGGGCTGGGCGTGCTGGTGAACAACGCGGGCACGGGCAGCGCGCGGCCCGTCCTCGACATGGACCTCGGCGAGTGGCGCGAGGTGCTGTCGGTCGACCTGGACGGCGCGTTCCTGTGCACCCAGCGGGCGGCGCGGCGGATGATCCACCGCGGCGAGGGCGGGCGGGTCGTGAACGTCACCAGCGTCCACGAGGAGTACCCGCGCGTCGGGTCGGGGCCGTACTGCGCGGCGAAGGGCGGGCTGAAGATGCTCGCGCGCGTCCTGGCGCTGGAGCTGTCGCAGTACGGGATCACGGTGAACACGGTCGCGCCCGGTGAGATCGCGACGCCGATGACCGGGCAGCACGACCAGCCGCCGGAGCCCGACAGCAGGCCCGGCTACCCGCTCGCCAGGCCCGGCCACGCCCGCGAGGTCGCGGAGGCGATCGCGTTCCTGGCGAGCCCCGGCGCGTCCTACGTCACGGGCGCCTCGCTGTTCGTGGACGGGGCGCTCGGCCTGATGGGCCCGCAGGCCGCCGGCGCGCTGGAGTCGGCGGCCTGGCGCGAGGGCTGACCGTCCCGCCCCTCCGGCGCGAGAGGCGGGACGCCCGGTCGTTGCCCCGTCAGGCCGTCACCTCGGTGCGGTCGCCGCCCCAGAGGGTGTGGAAGGAGCCGTCGCGGTCGACGCGGCGGTAGGTGTGGGCGCCGAAGAAGTCGCGCTGGCCCTGGGTGAGCGCGGCCGGCAGGCGGTCGGCGCGCAGCGAGTCGTAGTAGGCGAGCGCGGTGGCGAAGCCGGGCGCGGGGATCCCGAGGCGGGCGGCGGTGGCGACGACCTCCCGCCAGGCGTCCTGGGCGTCGCCGAGGGCCTCGGCGAAGTGGTCGTCGGTGAGCAGCGTCGGCGTGGACGGGTCGGCCTCGTAGGCGGCGCGGATCCGGTCCAGGAAGCGGGCGCGGATGATGCAGCCGCCCCGCCAGATGGTGGCCATCGCGCCGGCGTCGATGTTCCAGCCGTACTCGGCGCTGCCCGCCTGGATCTCGTGGAAGCCCTGCGCGTACGCGACGATCTTGGACGCGTAGAGCGCCTTCTCCACGGCGTCGGCGAAGCCGGGCCCGGCGGCCGCGGCGCGGTCCGGGCCGGGCAGGTTCCGGGACGCCTCGCGCAGGTCCGCGTGGCCGGAGACGGACCGGGCGAACACCGCCTCGGCGATGCCGCCGACCGGGACGCCGAGGTCCAGGGCCGTCTGGACGGTCCAGCGGCCGGTGCCCTTCTGCTCGGCCTGGTCGAGCACGACGTCCACGAACGGCTCGCCGGTGGCGGCGTCGGTGTGCGCGAGCACCTCCGCGGTGATCTCGATCAGGTACGACTCCAGCCGGCCGGTGTTCCAGGTGCGGAACACCTCGGCGATCTCGGCCGGCGAGAGCCCGGCGGCGTGCCGCAGCAGGTCGTAGGACTCGGCGATCAGCTGCATGTCGGAGTACTCGATGCCGTTGTGCACCATCTTGACGAAGTGCCCGGCGCCGTCGGGGCCGACGTGGGTACAGCAGGGCGTCCCGTCGACCTTCGCGGCGATGTCCTCCAGCAGCGGGCCGAGCGCCTCGTAGGACTCGGCGGAGCCGCCCGGCATGATGCTCGGGCCGTGCAGCGCGCCCTCCTCGCCGCCGGAGATGCCCGCCCCGACGAAGTGGATCCCGCGCTCGCGGAGCGCGGCCTCGCGTCGGCGGGTGTCGGCGAAGTGCGCGTTCCCGCCGTCGACGATCATGTCGCCGGGCTCCAGCAGCGGCGCGAACTCGTCGATGACGGCGTCGGTCGGCGCACCGGCCTTCACCATGACCACCAGGCGGCGGGGCCGCTCCAGCGACGCCACGAACTGCTCGGCGGTCTCCGCGGGCAGGAAGGTCCCCTCGCCGCCGAACTCCTCCACCAGCGCCTTCGTGCGGGCGGCGGTGCGGTTGTGCACGGCGACGGGATGACCGTGCCGGGCGAGGTTGCGGGCCAGGTTGCGGCCCATCACCGCGAGCCCCGTGACACCTATACGCGCCATTTGCATTTGCTCTCTCCTGTTCGTGTGCCACCCTGGCCAAGGGGTTGTACGACGATCATGAACCCCACCGTTCGAACGCCGGCCCCGCATGTCCTGTTCCGGCGCGGGAACGGGAACGCACGTTGAGGGCCATGGCGATCGTGTCATCCAGGGGGTGCGGATGCTTGGACTGCCGGACGCGGCGGCGGCATGTCTGTTCGATCTCGACGGGGTGCTTACCCGGACCGCCGCCGTGCACGCGGCGGCCTGGAAGGAGATGTTCGACGGCTACCTGCGCGAACGCGCCCGGGACACCGGTGAGCCGTTCGTCCCCTTCGACCCCGTGAAGGACTACGGGCGCTACGTCGACGGCAAGAAGCGCGAGGACGGGACGCGCTCGTTCCTGGAGTCGCGCGGCATCGCCCTCCCCGAGGGCGATCCGGACGACCCGCCGGGGAACGCCACCGTCCGCGGCCTGGGCAACCGCAAGAACGCCCTGGTCCTCAAGCTGATCGAGGAGAAGGGCGTGGAGACCTTCGACGGGTCGATCGACTTCGTCCGCGCGGCCCGGGAGGCCGGGCTGAAGACCGCGGTGGTGTCCTCTAGCGCCAACACCGTCCAGGTGCTGCGCTCGGTCGGCATCACCGACCTGTTCGACGCCCGGGTCGACGGCGTCGTCGCGGCGGACCGGAACCTGCCCGGCAAGCCCGCGCCCGACATGTTCCTCGCGGGGGCGAAGGAACTGGACGTGCCCGCCGCGCGGGCCGTGGTGTTCGAGGACGCGCTCGCCGGCGTGCAGGCCGGCCGGACCGGCGGGTTCGCCTACGTCGTCGGCGTCAACCGAGTCGACGACGAGCACGCCGAGGCGCTGGCCGAGCACGGCGCCGACGTGGTCGTGAACGACCTGTCCGAGCTGCTGGAGGGCAAGTGACCGACCGGGAAGGGCAGACCAGCGTCGACCGGCCGGCCTTCACGGTGGAGCCGTGGTGCGTGCGCGAGCCGGAGCTGCGGCTGGACCGGCTGGCGCAGAGCGAGTCGGTGTTCGCGCTGTCCAACGGCCATCTCGGCATGCGCGGCAACCTCGACGAGGGCGAGCCGCACGGCATGCCGGGCACCTACCTGAACTCCTTCTACGAGCAGCGGCCGCTGCCGCACGCCGAGGTCGCCTACGGCTACCCCGAGTCCGGGCAGACGGTCATCAACGTCACCAACGGCAAGGTGATCCGGCTGCTGGTGGACGACGAGCCGCTGGACGTGCGGTACGGGCGCGTCCACCACCACGAGCGGGTGCTCGACATGCGGGAGGGCACCCTGACCCGGCATGTGGAGTGGACCTCCCCCGCCGACCAGCGCATCAAGGTGACGTCGGTGCGGATGGTGTCGCTGACGCAGCGGGCCGTGGCGGCGATCTGCTACGAGGTGGAGCCGGTCAACCAGTCCATGCGGGTCGTCGCGCAGTCGGAGCTGGTGGCCAACGAGGCGCTGCCGGACGGCAACAAGGACCCGCGCGCCTCGGCGATCCTGGACCACCCGCTGATCAGCGAGGAGCACGTCGCCAACGGCACCAAGGTGCTGCTGCTGCACCGGACGCGGCAGAGCGGCCTGCGGATGTCGGCGGGCATGTCGCACCACATCGAGGGCCCCGAGTCGATGGCGGTCGAGACCGAGAGCTCCCCCGACGTGGGCCGGCTGACGGTCGCGACGCGGCTGGAGCCGGGGCAGCGGCTGCGGATCATCAAGTACCTGGCGTACGGGTGGTCCAGCCAGCGGTCCCGGCCGGCGCTGCACGACCAGGTGGTCGGGGCGCTGGCGGGCGCGCGGCAGACCGGCTGGGAGGGGCTGCTGGCCGAGCAGCGGCAGTACCTGGACGACTTCTGGTGCGGCGCCGACGTGGAGGTCGACGGGGACGCCGAGATCCAGCAGGCGGTCCGGTTCGGGCTGTTCCACACCCTGCAGGCGGGCGCGCGCGCCGAACGGCGGATGATCCCGGCGAAGGGGCTGACGGGCCCGGGCTACGACGGGCACACGTTCTGGGACACCGAGACGTTCGTGCTCCCGGTGCTGACCTACACCGCGCCCGACTCCGCCGCCGACGCGCTCGCCTGGCGGCACATGACGCTGCCGCTGGCGTGCGAGCGGGCCTACCAGCTCGGCCTGTCCGGCGCCGCGTTCCCGTGGCGGACGATCCGCGGCCACGAATGCTCGGGCTACTGGCCCGCCGGCACCGCGGCGTTCCACATCAACGCCGACATCGCCGACGCCGTCGTCCGGTACGTCGACGCCACCGAGGACGTGCAGTTCGAGCGGGAGATCGGGCTGGAGATCCTGGTGCAGACGGCGCGGCTGTGGCGCAGCCTCGGCCACCACGACGTCGGCGGCGTGTTCCGCATCGACGGCGTCACCGGCCCCGACGAGTACAGCGCGGTCGTGGACAACAACGTCTACACCAACCTGATGGCGCGCCGGAACCTGCTGGAGGCGGCGGAGACGGCGATGCGCCATCCCGACATGTGCGACCGGCTCGGCGTGGACGCCGAGGAGGCCGCGTCGTGGCGGGACGCGGCGGCGGCGATGGTGATCCCCTACGACGAGCGGCTGGGCGTCCATCCGCAGAGCGAGAACTTCACCAACCACGCCCGCTGGGACTTCGCGGCGACCAAGCCGGACCACTACCCGCTGCTGCTGAACTTCCCGTACTTCGACCTGTACCGCAAGCAGGTGGTCAAGCAGGCGGACCTGGCGCTCGCGCTGCACCTGTGCGGCGAGGAGTTCACCGACGAGCAGAAGGCCCGCAACTTCGAGTACTACGAGGGCCTGACGGTGCGGGACTCGTCGCTGTCGGCGCAGACGCAGGCGGTGGTCGCGGCCGAGGTCGGGCATCTGGAGCTGGCGCACGACTACCTCGGCGAGACCGCGCTGATGGACCTGCACGACCTGAACCACAACACGCGCGACGGGCTGCACGTGGCGTCGATGGCGGGCGCGTGGAGCGGCCTCGTCGCCGGGTTCGGCGGGATGCGGGCGGGCGGCGGGCGGCTGCGGTTCGCGCCGCGGCTGCCGGGCGGCATCAGCCGGCTGGCGTTCCGGATGCGGTACCGCGGCAGCCGGGTGCGGGTCGAGGTCACCGCGGAGTCGGCCGCCTACGAGCTGCTGGACGGCCCGGAGATCCGGCTGTGGCACCACGGCGAGGAGTTCGACCTCGGGGACGAGCCGGTCACGCTGCCGATCGAGCAGCTCCCGGCCCGTCCGGCGCCGAGCCAGCCGGTCGGCCGGGAGCCCTCGCCGCGCCGCATCGACCCGCACAGCCGCGACTAGCGGTCCCGGCCTCCAGCCCCGGCGGCCGGGCGTCCGGCGAGTTCAGCGGCCGGCGGGGCAGGGCGGGCCGTCCCAGTCGGCGAGGACCGCCTCGCCCTGCGCCGTCCCGTTCTGCGCCGCGGGCGCGTCGCGGGGCGCGCCGTCGCCGTGGGTCGCGCCGTCCTGCGCCGGGCGGGCATCGGCGTCGCCGCGTGCCGCGTCGCGGTCGACGAGCTGCCGGCGCGGGCCGGGCCCCTCGTCGCCGAGCCGGTCGTAGGGGTTGGCGAGCGCGCACTTGCTGATCGACAGGCAGCCGCAGCCGATGCACTCGGTCAGGTCGTCGCGGAGTTTCTCCAGCTGCCGGATGCGGGCGTCCAGGTCGGTGCGCCACAGGTCCGACAGCCGCGTCCAGTCGGCGACGGTCGGGGTGCGCTCCTCGGGGAGCGTCGCCAGGGCGTCCCTGATGTCGGCGAGCGGGATGCCGACCCGCTGCGAGACCTTGATGAACGAGACGCGGCGGAGCGTGTCGCGGCTGAAGCGGCGCTGGTTGCCGGCGGTGCGGCGGCTGCTGATCAGGCCCTTGGCCTCGTAGAAGTGCAGCGCCGAGACGGCCACGCCGCTGCGCTCGGAGAGCTGCCCGACGGTCAGTTCGTGCTTGCGGTGCTCCAGGCGCGTCATGATCCGCATCCTATGCGACCTCAACCGGACTTGAGGTTACCGGCGCAACCGTCGGCGACCTGCCCCGGACCGCGCGGTCAGCGCTGGGCGGCGAGCCGCTCCAGGTGCCGTTCGATGCGCTCCAGCCGCGCGCGCAGGTCGGCGACGTCGGCGGCCGTCGCGGACTGCTCCTCCTCCCGGAGCCGGACCACGACCGCGCCGCCCGGCTCCAGGGTGACCAGCCGGGTGTCGGCGACGTCGTCGCCGCCCTGCTCCTGGACGGCCTCGTCGACGTCGCCGGGACGCAGCCCGAGCCGCAGCAGCGTCCGCCGCCGGTACGCGCCGTCCTGCGCCAGGACGCTAGCCCGGCCGTGCACCAGCCCGGACAGCCACGGCAGGAACAGCGCCGCGCGCACCAGCGCCGCGTTCAGCGCCAGCAGCACCACGGCGCCGAGCACTCCCCCGGTCAGCGAGTCGTCCGGGCCGATGACCGCGTTCTGCACGACGTTGGACAGCAGCAGCATGACCACGAAGTCGAAGCCGTTGAGCTGGGCCAGCTCGCGTTTCCCGGCCACCCGCAGCAACACGACGACCACCAGGAAGACCGCGACCGACCGGGTCACCTTGTCGGCCACCGGGACGCCCATCCCGAACAGGTCATGCCACATGTTCCGCTCCCGCCTCCTCGAAAGGGCCCGCGCCCGCTCGCCGAAGGATCTCAGGCGAGCGGGCGCGGGCGGGGGAGGTTCGAGCCCGTCCCGGCGCGGCCGGCGGGACGGGCGCCGGAGGGTCAGGCCTCCAGGCGGCGCACCAGGTCGTGGTACTCGTCCCACAGTGCCTTCGGCGTGTGGTCACCGAACTTCTCGAAGAACTCCGGCACGAGGGCGGCCTCCTGCTTCCACACCTCGGTGTCGACCGACAGCAGTGTCTCCAGGTCGGCGTCGTCGAGGTCGAGGCCCTCGGTGTCGAGCGCCTCCCTGGTCGGCAGGTGCCCGATCGGGGACTTGGCGGCGTCGGCCTTGCCGTTCAGCCGCTCGACGATCCACTTCAGCACCCGGCTGTTCTCGCCGAAGCCGGGCCAGATGAACCTGCCGTCGGCGTTCTTGCGGAACCAGTTGACGTAGTAGATGCGCGGCAGCTTCTCGGCGTCGGTGGCCTTGCCGATCTCCAGCCAGTGGCCGAAGTAGTCGCCCATGTTGTAGCCGCAGAACGGCAGCATGGCGAACGGGTCGCGGCGCAGCTCGCCGACGGTGCCCTCGGCGGCGGCGGTCTTCTCCGAGGCGATGTTGGCGCCGAGGAAGACGCCCTGCTGCCAGTCGAAGGACTCGGTGACCAGCGGGACCGCGGACGCGCGGCGGCCGCCGAACAGGATCGCCGAGATCGGCACGCCCTTGGGGTCCTCCCACTCGTCCGCGGCGATCGGGCACTGCCCGGCCGGGGTGGTGAAGCGGGCGTTCGGGTGCGCGGCGGGCGTGTCGGACGCGGGCGTCCAGTCGTTGCCCTTCCAGTCGGTCAGGTGCGCGGGCGGCTCGTCGGTGAGGCCCTCCCACCACACGTCGCCGTCGTCGGTGAGCGCGACGTTGGTGAAGATGCTGTTGCCCCACAGCGTCCTGACCGCGTTGGCGTTGGTGCTCTCGCCGGTGCCGGGCGCGACGCCGAAGAAGCCGGCCTCGGGGTTGATCGCGTAGAGGCGGCCGTCGTCGCCGAACCGCATCCAGGCGATGTCGTCGCCGATGGTCTCGACCTTCCAGCCCGGGATGGTCGGCTCCAGCATGGCGAGGTTGGTCTTGCCGCACGCAGACGGGAACGCGGCGGCGACGTAGCGGGTCTCACCGGCCGGCGGGGTCAGCTTCAGGACGAGCATGTGCTCGGCCATCCAGCCCTCGTCGCGGGCCATCGTCGAGGCGATGCGCAGCGCGTAGCACTTCTTGCCCAGTAGGGCGTTGCCGCCGTAGCCGGACCCGTAGGACCAGATCTCCCGGGTCTCGGGGAAGTGGGTGATGTACTTGGTGGAGTTGCACGGCCACGTGACGTCGGCCTGCCCCGGCTCCAGCGGCGCGCCCACCGAGTGGACGGCCTTGACGTAGGAGCCGCGCTCCTCGATCAGCCGCAGGGCGCCCGTGCCCATCCGCGTCATGATCTTCATCGAGACCGCGACGTAGGCGGAGTCGGTGATCTCGACGCCGAGCTGGGAGATCGTGCCGCCGAGCGGGCCCATGCAGAAGGGCACCACGTACATGGTGCGGCCCTTCATGCAGCCGTCGAAGAGCCCGTTGAGGGTCTGCTTCATCTCGCCGGGCGCGACCCAGTTGTTGGTCGGGCCCGCGTCCTCCTCCTTCTCGGAGCAGATGAACGTCCGGTCCTCGACGCGGGCCACGTCGGTCGGGTCGGACGCGGCGTGGAAGCTGTTGGGCCGTTTGGCCGGGTCGAGGCGCGTCAGCGTGCCCTGCTCGACGAGGAGGCCGGTCAGGCGCTCCCACTCCTCGTCCGAGCCGTCGCACCACTCGACGCGGTCGGGCCCGGTCAGCTCGGCGATCCCGCGTACCCACTCAACTAGTTCGGTGTGGCCGGTAGGGGCCTGGTCGAGGCCGGGGACCTGGTTGGACACGGGCAACTCCTTCAGCTGTTCGCAGGATGTTTGCATGATGAACAAGACCCGACGTTTTTGCCATTTGGTCTGGACCAATCCCGGCGGCTTCCGGGCCTTCCCGCGCCCTTTTGTGATTGATATCACTGGAGCACGGGCGTCACGGGCGCCGCCCGGCCACCTCGCCGCTTGAAGCCGCTCAAGCTGGGTAAACGTGGGTTTCGGTGGCCTTGACGGCCGCCCATATGGTGCTGCCCTCGGACAATTGGAGCTCGGCGACCGAGGCCGGAGTGATGTCCGCAACGGCGTCGAAAGGCGGCCCGGACAACCGGACCCGCACCCGGTCCCCGTGACGCTCGACGGCCGTGACACGGGTGCGCCACAGGTTGCGCGGGCTGCCGTCGGGGCGAGTGCGGTACAGCGCCACCGACGATGGCGCGAAGGCCAGGAAGACCTCACCCTCGGGCGAGTCGACTGTGTCCAGTGCGTACTCGCCTTCGGTGCCGCCGATGACTACGGTGCCCCCTTCGGCCTTCCCCCGGTACAGGTTCAGCCCGACCAGCCGCGCCACGTAGTCGGTCCGGGGCCGGCGGGCGACCTCGGCGGGCGCGCCCTCCTGGACCAGCCGTCCGCCCTCCACCACCACGATCCGGTCCGCCAGGACCATCGCGTCCAGCGGGTCGTGGGTGACGAGCACGGCGGCGCCCGCGAACCCGGCGAGATGGCGGCGCAGCGCGGCCCGGATCTCCAGCTTGGTGTGCGCGTCGAGCGCCGCGAGCGGCTCGTCCAGCAGCAGCAGGCCCGGCTCGACGGCCAGCGCGCGGGCCAGCGCCACCCGCTGCGCCTGCCCGCCCGACAGCGCCCGCGGGCGCGCGGACGCGTGCTCGGCGACGCCCACCCGGTCCAGCCATCCGGCCGCGCGGCGCCGCGCGGCGGGCCGTCCGGCGCCCTGGCAACGCGGCCCGAACGCGACGTTCTCCAGCACGCTGAGGTGCGGGAACAGCAGGTAGTCCTGGAAGACCATGCCGACGCCGCGCCGGTCGGGAGGCAGCGGGCGCAGGTCCGTCCCGTCCAGCCGGATGTGGCCGCCGGCCATCGCGACGAGTCCGGCGAGGGCGCGCAGCGCGGTGCTCTTGCCCGCGCCGTTCGGCCCGAGCAGCGCGACGACCTCGCCGGGCGCGGCGGTCAGCGCCAAGTCAAGATCGAACGCGGCGCGCCGCACGACGAGCCGCGCGTCCAGGCCCTGCACGTCCGTGCCCGGTTCGCGTCTCCCCCGGCTCATGTCTCCACCCAGCGGTCGCGGAGCGCCGCCAGCACGGCCACCGACACCGCCAGCAGCACCAGGCTCAGCACGATCGCGGCCTGCGGGTCGTTCTGCAACGCGAGGTAGACCGCGAGCGGCATCGTCTGGGTCCGGCCGGGGAAGTTTCCCGCGAAGGTGATCGTCGCACCGAACTCGCCGAGGGCCCGCGCCCAGCACAGCACCGCGCCGGCCGCGACGCCGGGCGCCACCAGCGGCAGCGTGACGCGGCGGAAGATCGTCCAGCGGCCGGCGCCGAGGGTGGCGGCGGCCTCCTCGTAGCGCAGGTCGGCGGCGCGCAGCGCGCCCTCCACACTGATCACCAGGAACGGCATCGCGACGAACGTCTCGGCGAGCACCACCCCGGCGGCGGTGAACGGCAGCGTGATCCCGAACGCGGAGTCCAGCCACGCGCCGACCAGCCCGCGGCGGCCGAGCGCCAGCAGCAGCGCCACGCCGCCGACGACCGGCGGCAGCACCAGCGGCACGGTGACCAGCGCCCGGACGAGCCGCAGGCCGGGGAAGGACGCCCGCGCCAGCACCCAGGCCAGCGGCACGCCGAGCAGCAGGCACACGCCGGTGCTGATCGTGGCGGTCACCAGCGACAGCCGCAGCGCCTCGAGCACCTGGCCCTGGCCGAGCCGGGTGCCGAGGGTGGACCACGGGGCGCGGGCGAGCAGCCCGGCCAGCGGCAGCACGAGGAACGCCAGCCCGGCCAGCGCGGGCAGCAGCAGGAACCAGGGCGGCCGGCCGGAATGGCTCACGGCGCCTCGAAGCCCGCCGCGGTGAGCGCGGCCCGGCCCTGCGCCCCGAGGACGAGTTGGATGAACTGCTCGGCGAGCGCGTCCTGCGGCGCCTTCTTCACCTCGACGATCGGGTAGTCGTTGACCGCCTTGGCCGACTCGGGGAACTCGATGGCCTTCACCTTGGCGCCGGCGGCCCTGGCGTCGGTGCGGTAGACGAGCCCCGCGTCGGCCTCGTCGAGGCTGACCTTGGTGAGCACGGCCTTGACGTCGCTCTCCTCGGACGCGGGCTTCACCTTGACGTTCGCCGCCGCGAGCGCCTTCTTCGCCGCCGCCCCGCACGGGACCGCCGGCGCGCACAGCACGACCTTGAGCCCAGAGCGCGCCAGGTCCGGCAGCTTGGCGACCTTGCCGGGGTCCTTCGGCGGGACGGCGATGACGAGCCGGTTGCGGGTGAACACCTGCGGGGTGCCGTCGGCGTCCCCGGCGTCGGTGACGGTCTTCATCGTGGCCGGGCTGGCGGAGGCGAACACGTCCGCGGGGGCGCCTTGCGTGATGCCCTGCGCGAGGCCGTCGCTGCCCCCGAAGTTGAACCGGACCTTCACGCCCGGGTGCGCGGCCTCGAAGGTCTTGCCGAGCGCGGTGAACGTCTCGGTGAGCGAGGCCGCCGCGAACACGGTCAGGGTCTTGGAGCCGCCGCCCGAGGACGTGTCGTCGCCGGTGTCGCCGCAGCCGGCCGCCGCCAGGGCCAGGGACGCCGCGAGCACGGCCGCCGATGTGCGCTTGAACATGTCTCTCCTCAAGGGGGTCACCCCG
Source organism: Actinomadura napierensis (assembly GCF_039529375.1). Lineage (NCBI taxonomy): Bacteria > Bacillati > Actinomycetota > Actinomycetes > Streptosporangiales > Thermomonosporaceae > Actinomadura > Actinomadura napierensis. The sequence goes on along the minus strand of NZ_BAAAMR010000040.1, from coordinate 63,186 downwards.
GCTCGGACACCTCGACGACGACGTTGGTGGACTTCACCACGGCCTCGGCGACCACGCCGACGCGCAGGCCGAGCTCGTCGGCCGCCTCCCGGCTCATCAGCGACACCACCCGGAACGGCCCCGCCTGGATCTCCACCTGGGCCATCACGCCGTCCCGGACGACGTCGGTGACGATCCCGCGCAGCCGGTTGCGCGCCGAGGAGAACCGCTCGGCGTGCTCGGGGGCCGCGCCGCCGCGCGCCTGGTCGCGCACGAAGGCGGCCAGCTCGGCGCCCGGCACCCGCCGGTGCCCGTGCTCGTCGCGCTCGGCCGGCAGGCGCCCGCCGTCCACCCAGCGCCGGACGGTGTCGGCGCTGACACCGAGCAGCGCGGCCGCCTCACTGATCCTGAACGTCGTCACGAGGGATGATCGTAGCCCTCGCAGATTCGACCCGCATCTGTGCATATGGCCAGAGTTTGCGAGCTGCGAAGGCCGATATCTCTGGCAGTTGCCACAGTCTCAGCTCTTCCGGCCCCGGCTTAGCGCCGACGGCGCCCGGATGTCACCATCTACTTACGCCCCCGTCGCGAGGAGGACCCGGTGCCGCAGCCACGCCCGACGACCCTGGTCATCGAACGCCATGGGACCGCGAGCCTGCGGTCCCGAGCCGTCTCCGCGGGAATCCGCCGGCTCCTGCGCCCCCGGCTGGCCAAGGCCGCCGCGCTCCCCTTCGACGACCGGGCGCTGCGGCGCGCCGCGGCCCTCGACAGGCTCGCCGGGCGCGCCCCGACGCCGCGGAGCATCCGCATCGAGAAGGTCCGCTTCGACGGGTTCGGCGCGGAATGGGTGCGCGGGCCCGGCGCGTCCGCGTCCCGCGACAAGGTGATCCTCTACCTGCACGGCGGCGGCTGGGTCTGCTGCGGCCTCAACACCCACCGCCGGATGATCGCCTCGTTCAGCTCCGCCGCGCGGGTCCCCGCGCTGTCGGTCGACTACCGGATGATCCCCGCCGTCCCGTTCGAGCGGGAGGTCGAGGACTGCCTCGCCGCCTACCGGTGGCTGCTGGACGAGCGCGGCACCGACCCCGCGAACATCGTGATCATGGGCGACTCGGCGGGCGGGCACCTCACCTTCGCCACCGCGCTGCGCGCCCGCGACGAGGGCCTGCCGATGCCGGCCGCGCTGGCCGCCCTGTCGCCCATGCTCGACATGGACCTGGAGGGCAAGCTCGCCCACGCCAACATGGGCCTCGACCCGGCCGACCCGGGCGTGCTGCTGGAGAACCTGGTGGAGGCCTTCCTCGGCCACCTCGACCTCAAGGACCCGGCGGTCTCGCCCGTCCGCGCCGACCTGGCCGGGCTGCCGCCCGTCCTGCTGACGGCCGGGTCCACCGAGCTGCTGTACTGCGACTCCGAGATGATGGCGCGGCGGCTCGCCGAGGCCGGCGTGCCCACGACGCTGCAGGTGTGGGACCGGCAGATCCACGTCTTCCAGATGTTCGGCCCGTACCTGCCCGAGTCCCGCGCGGCGATCGCCTCCCTCGGCACCTTCGTCCGCGACGCGGTCGCCGGGAGGCTCGCCGACCCGGGCCGCGACACGCCGGTTGACCTGAATCGCGGTTGAGGTCCTAGCGTCGGTCCCGAACGCACCAGTGCAGCGATGGGAGACCGATGATGACCGACCCGTTCACCCCGGCCGAGCGCGCCTACCTGTCCGGGCAGGGGCTCGGCCGGCTGTCCACGATCGGCCCGGACGGCGGGCCGCAGACGCGGCCGGTCGGGTTCCGGCTGAACGACGACGGGACGATCGACATCGGCGGCCCCGCCAACGCCGCCAGCCGCAAATACCGCAACGTCCTCGAGAGCCCGCAGGTGGCGTTCCTCGTCGACGACCTGGCCCCCGCCGACGACCCGGACGCGGTGCGGCCCGGGTGGGGGCGCGGTGTGGAGATCCGCGGGACGGCCGAGCCGGTCAAGGGCCGGATGCACATCGGCGAGGGGTTCTTCAGCGACGACCTGATCCGGGTCCGCCCGGCGCGCGTGATCAGCTGGCACATCGACGCCGCGCACCCCGAGCAGCAGGCCCGCACCGTGGCCTGAAACGGCGGTGTGGGCGCGTGCGCCGGGGGTAAAGGGGGACAAAACAGAATCACATAGCCCGGTCAGGAGGAATGATCATGACTGGGACCATGCGCGTACCGCGCAGCCGCGGCGGGATCAGCGGGATCCTGCTGGTGCTGCTGGGCTTGTGGGGCGGCCTGCTCCCCTTCGCCGGCCCTTACTTCGATTTCGGGTTCGCCCCCGACGACACCTGGGTCTACAACACCGACCGGCTGGAGCTCAGCATCGCGCCCGCGGCGGCCACGGTGCTGGGCGGGCTGATCGTGCTGTTCAGCGCGCACCGCGCGTTCGCGATCTTCGGCGCGTGGCTGGGCGTCCTCGGCGGCGCCTGGTTCGTGGTGGGCGGGCCGCTCGCCACGCTGTGGGACATGTCCGGCGTCGGCGCGCCGCTCGGCACCGGGAACGGCCGGCACCTCGCCGAGCAGCTGTCCGGGTTCGCCGGGCTCGGCGTCGTCATCGTGTTCTTCGCCGCGCTCGCCCTCGGCCGGTTCGCCGTGGTGGGGGTCCGCGAGGCGGCCCCGCCGGACGAGCCGGGGCACGAGGAATCCGGCACCACGCAGCCGCTGGTGTTCGGCCGGTACTCGCGCGAAGGCGCGGAGCCCGGCCGGCCTGGGCAGCCCGGTTCACCGCAGCCGCCGCAGCCGCGCCCTCCGGGCGACCAGCGGGTGGCCGGAGAGCAGGGCGGGCTCGAGCGGTAAACCCCCGGCCCTGCAGGACGGACCGAGGCAGGACCATCAGGGCCGTCCGGGACGGCGTCAGCGGTTCTTGTGGCGCATGTTCCGGACGGACTTGGTGGTCTCGTAGCTGCCCTTCTCGTCGTCCAGCTTCACGTCGTCGCGGTCGGTGAACATCGCGACGAACGCGATCACCAGGCCGACGCCGCCGATCCACGGCTCGCGCCAGACGAAGCTGGCCGCCACGCAGGCGACCGCCACGGAGATGAGCAGCAAGAGCTTCACGTCGCACCCCTCGACCCGCGCCCTGGTGTCCGGGAGAACCGTCCACCCAGACTAGAACACCCATTCGTTGCAGGATCAACGAGTAATGGAAGACTTACCCGGGTCCCGTAGGAGCATCCTGGCATGCCGCGGCCCGCCGGGGAAAGATCCCGGCGGGCCGCTGACCGGATTTTCCGGCTATTTGCGGGCCTTGCCGCGCTTCTCGCGGATCTTCATCGCGATGTCCAGCGGCGTCCCCTCGAACCCGAACTCCTCGCGCAGCCGGCGCTCGATGAACCGCCGGTACCCCTCCTCGAGGAACCCCGAGGTGAACAGCACGAACCGGGGCGGCCGCACCCCCGCCTGCGTCGCGAACAGCACGCGCGGCTGCTTGCCGCCGCGCACCGGGTGCGGGTGGGAGTTCACCAGGTCGGCGAAGAACTGGTTCAGCTTCGACGTCGGGACGCGGGTGCCCCAGCCGTCCAGGGCCGTGTCGATCGCCGGGACGAACCGGTCCATGTGCCGGCCCGTCTTGGCGGAGATGTTCACCCGCGGCGCCCACCGCGCGTTGTGCAGCTGCCGGTCGATCTCGCGCTCCAGGTAGTGGCGGCGCTCCTCGTCCAGCAGGTCCCACTTGTTGTAGGCGATGACCAGCGCCCGGCCCGAGTCGATCACCATCGAGACGATCCGCAGGTCCTGCTCGGCGAGCGGCTCGTCCGCGTCCACCAGCACCACCGCGACCTCGGCGCGCTCCAGCGCCGACTGGGTGCGCAGCGTCGCGTAGAAGTCGGCGCCCTGGTTCTCCCGGTGCCGCCGCCGGATCCCCGCCGTGTCGATGAACCGGAACGTCCGGTCGCCCAGCTCGATCAGCTCGTCGACCGGGTCGCGGGTCGTGCCGGCCACCGCGTCCACCACGGCCCGGGTCTCCCCCGCCAGCTTGTTCAGCAGGCTGGACTTGCCGACGTTCGGGCGGCCCAGCAGCGCGATCCGGCGCGGCCCGCCCTCCGCGCCGAACGTCTCGCGCGGCGCCTCCTCCGGCAGGGCCTCCAGCACCGCGTCCAGCAGGTCGCCGCTGCCGCGGCCGTGCAGCGCCGACACCGGATGCGGCTCGCCGATGCCCAGCGACCACAGCATCGCCGCGTCCGCCTCGGCGCCCTGGTCGTCGACCTTGTTCGCCACCAGCACCACCGGCTTGCCGGACCGGCGCAGGATCTCCACCACGGCCTCGTCCACGTCCGTGGCGCCCACCGTCGCGTCCACCACGAACATCACCACGTCGGCCAGCTCCACCGCCAGCCGGGCCTGCTCGGCGATCGCCGCCGCCAGCCCGGCCGCGTCCGGCAGCCAGCCGCCGGTGTCGACCACGGTGAACCGCCGCCCGCTCCAGGTCGCGTCGTAGGCGACCCGGTCCCGGGTCACCCCCGGCACGTCCTCCACGACCGCCTCACGGCGCCCCAGGATGCGGTTGACCAGCGTCGACTTGCCGACGTTGGGCCGGCCGACCACCGCGACCACCGGCGCGGGCGGCGCGTCGGCGGCCACGTCCTCGGCGACGTCCACGGTCTCGATCTCGTATTCGCTCACAGTCCATATCCCCACAGGGGCCGCCAGGCCGCCCGCTCACTCATGCTCTTTGGCGAGGCGGACGACCGCCTCGATGACCTCGGCGAGGCCCAGCTCCGTCGAGTCGATCTCCTGCGCGTCGGCCGCCTTCGCCAGCGGCGACGCCTTCCGGGTGGAGTCCAGCCGGTCGCGGCGCGCCTGCTCCGCCTGCGTGACGGTCACCGACGCTCCAGGGTCGGCCGCCAGGTCCTTCGCGCGGCGGGCCGCCCGCACCTCCTCGCTGGCGGTGAGGTACACCTTGACCGGCGCCTCCGGGGCGACGACCGTGCCGATGTCGCGTCCCTCCACCACGATGCCCCCGGCCGCCATGATCTCACGCTGCAGCTCCACCAGCCGCTTCCGGACGGCGGGGACGGCGCTGACCGCGCTGACCGCGTTGGTCACCTCGCGGGTGCGGATCGGCTCGGAGACGTCCTGCCCGTCCACCGTGATCGTGGGCGCGTCCGGGTCGGTGCCCGACTCGATCACCGGGTCGCCGACGCGGGCCGCGACCGCCCCCGCGTCCTCCACCGGGACGCCGTTGCGCAGCATCCACCACGTCATCGCGCGGTACATCGCGCCGGTGTCGAGGTAGCGCAGGCCGAGCGCGCGGGCGACGCCCTTGGACGCGCTGGACTTGCCCGATCCGGAGGGGCCGTCCATGGCGATGACGAGCGGCACGATCGCTCCCTTTCGTCGGCATCGAAGCGCCCGCCGGCAGGGGCGGGCGGCGGGCGGGGCGGGCGGCGGAACGCGAGCGACTCCCTCGCGGGGCCCAGCGCTCCAGGCTACCGGCCCGCGCCCACCACCGCGGCCCATCAATGCGCGCTGTCCCCCACCGCGTCACACCGCGGTTGAGCGGGCCCGCCGGAGCCCGCCGCGCTGCGGCTCGGCCCGAGGGCGCACGGCCGGAGGGCGGGCCGTCAGCGGCCCGGGACCGACCAGCCGCGGGCGCGCAGCTCGGCGGCGAGCGTGTCGGCCGCCTCCGGCACCACCGCCAGCTCCAGCACGCCCAGCGGGCGGCCCGGCGAATGCTCGATCGTCACGTCCTCGATGTTGACCCCCGCGATCCCCGCCGCCTGGAAGATCATCGCGAGCTCGCCCGGCCGGTCCGGGATCACCACCTGCACCGTCGCGTACGCCGACGGGTCGCCGCCGTGCTTGCCCGGGATCCGCGACCGGCCCGCGTTCCCGCGCAGCAGCAGGTCCGCGACGTGCGCCGCGGCGCCCTCACTGCCGTCGCGCAGCAGCGACGCCGCCACCGCGAGATCGGTCGCGACCCCTTCCAGCACGTCCGCGACCGGCTCGGCGTTCGCCGACAGGATCCCGATCCACAGCCGCGGGTCGCTGGCCGCGATCCGGGTGACGTCCCGGACGCCCTGCCCAGCGAGGCCCAGCGCCACGTCGTCGGCGCCGGTCAGCGGCGCCCCGCCCGCCGCCGACACCACGTGCGGGCCGTGCGACACCAGCGCCACCGCCCGGTCGTGCTCGGCGGCGTCGACCTGCACCGGCATCGCGCCGCACGCCTTCGCCAGCGCGGTCACCGCCGCCACCGCCTCCGGCACCGCCTCCGGGGTCGCGCACAGCGCCCACGGGCGGCCGAGGAACAGGTCGGGACGCGCCGCGCCCGGCCCGGACCGCTCGCTGCCGGCGAGGGGATGCCCCGCCACGAACGCCGACAGGTCGCAGCCCAGCTCCGCCGCCTGCGCCAGCGGCAGCGCCTTCACGCTCGCCACGTCGGTGTACGCCCTGGCCAGGCCACGCTTCTGCGCGTCCAGCAGCGTCACCGCGACGGCGGCGGGCGGCACCGCCAGCACCGCCAGGTCAGCGGGCTCCGCCGACGCGCCGTCCGGCAGCGCCCGGCCCGCGCCCAGCTCGACGGCCAGCTCCAGGGCGGCCGCGTCCCGGTCCGTCAGCAGCACCTCGGCGCCCCGCTCGCGCATCGCCAGCGCGATCGACGTGCCGATCAGGCCCGTCCCGACCACGACGATGCGGCCCACCACGTCCTCGTTCACGCCCGTCACCCTACTGCGCCCCGTCCGCCCCCACTTACCGGGCGATGTCCGGGCTCACTGCGCGATGTCCAGCCTGAGCGCCTTCGCGCCGCGCAGGTAGACGTGCTGGACCTCCGAGCGCGGACGGTCCGTCGCGATGTGCGCCATCAGCCGGATCACCCGCGGCAGCGCGTGCGGCACCGCGATCTCGGCGGCGCACATCAGCGGCACCTCCTGGAAGCCGAGCTTGCGCGCGGCCAGCGCGGGGAACTCCGCGGTCAGGTCCGGCGTCGCCGTGAACAGGACGCTGATCACATCGTCGGTCGTCAGCCCGTTGCGGCTCATGACCTCGCTCACCAGCTCGGCCGTCGCCGCCAGGATCTCCTCCCGGTCGTCGGCGTCCACCTGCGTCGCCCCGCGGACCGCGCGTACCGCCACCTCGCACCCTCTCCGTGTCGTCCGAATCGCCGGCCCGGGCTACAGCCCGACCGCCTTGTACAGCTCGCCGATCTCCGGCACGGTCAGCGCCCGCATCCCGCCCGGCTTCAGCTGGCCGAGCTTGATCGGCCCGAACTCTATGCGGGCCAGCTGCTGCACCGGGAAGCCGACCTCCTTCAGCAGCCGCCGCACGATGTGCTTGCGCCCCTCGTGCAGGGTGATCTCCACCAGCACCCGCCTGCCGACCTGGTCGAACACCCGGAACTTGTCGGCCTTGGCGGGGCCGTCCTCCAGGGTCACCCCGGCGCGCAGCCGCTTGCCGAGGTCGCGCGGGATCGGCCCGTGGATCTCGGCGAGGTAGGTCTTGAACACCCCGTAGCTCGGGTGGGTGAGGCGGTGGGCGAGCTCCCCGTCGTTGGTGAGCAGGATCAGGCCCTCGGTGTCGGTGTCGAGCCGGCCGACGTGGAACAGCCGCTCCGGCACCTCGACGTAGTCCTCCAGGGACTTGCGGCCCCGCTCGTCCGACATCGTGCTGACCACGCCGCGCGGCTTGTTGACCATGTAGTACCGCATCTCGGCGCGGGTCTCGACGCGCTTGCCGTCCACATGGATGACCGCGCGCTCCGGATCGACCCGCTCGCCGAACCGGAACACCCGCTTGCCGTCGACGGTGACGCGGCCCTCGCCGATCAGCTCCTCGCAGTGGCGGCGGCTGCCGATCCCGGCCTCGGCCAGCACCTTCTGCAGCCGCACGCCCTCAGTCTCTGTCACGTTTCCTCAACTATGTCTTCTGGCAGGTCGTCGGGGAGGTAGGGGGCCAGCTCCGGCAGCTCGCCGAGGTCGCGCAGCCCCAGCCGCTCCAGGAAGTACCCGGTGGTGCGGTACAGGTGCGCGCCGGTCTCCGGTTCCTGGCCGGCGTTCTCGATCAGGCCGCGCAGGGTCAGCGTCCGGATCACGCCGTCGCTGTTGACGCCGCGGATCGCCGACACCCGCGCCCGGCTCACCGGCTGCCGGTAGGCGACGACGGCGAGGGTCTCCAGCGCGGCCTGCGTCAGCCGCGCCTGCTGGCCGTCGGTGACGAACCGCTCCACCACCGGGGCGCACACGTCCCGGGTGTAGAACCGCCAGCCGCCGGCGACCTCCCTGAGGTCGAACCCCCGGCCCTGCTCGGTGTATTCCGCGGCCAGCTCCCGGAGGGTCGCGGCGATCTCGCCGCGCGGCCGCTCCAGCAGCTGCGCCAGGGTGATCTCCGCGACCGGCTCGTCGACCACCAGCAGGAGCGCCTCGATCGAGGCGCGCAGCCCCGGCAGGCCCTCGGACACGTCTACGGGCGCGTCTTCGGGCGCGTCTTCGGGCGCGTCTTCGGGGCGGGCCGCGTGCCCGGCCTCGGGCGCCTCCTCGTCCGCGGGACGGTGCTCCGGCGTGCCCGGGCCCGGTCCGTCAGTCATCGTCTGCCTCGTCCTTCCCGTCCTTGTCGGCGGCGTCCGTGTCGACGGCGTCCATGTCGGCGGCGTCCATGTCGGCGGCGTCCATGTCGGCGGCGGCGGCGTCGGCGGCGGCCTGCTCGCGGGAGCCCTCGTAGTCGTCGCCGACCGCCACGTCGCCCTCGTCGCTGCCGGTCCAGGTGACGTGCAGCTCACCGAGCGGCTCCAGCTGCTCGAACGTGACGGACCGGTCCCGGTACAGCTCCAGCAGCGCCAGGAACCGCGCGACGACCTCGTAGGTGCCGGCGGCGTCGGACGCCAGGACCCGGAAGGTGGTCTTGCGGAGCCGCCGCAGCTTCTCGACGACGATCTCCGCCTGCTCCTTGACGCTCGCCTTCGGCTGGTACATGTGCTCGACCGACACCGAGGGCGGCGCCTTCGGGGCGAGCGCCTTGGCCGCGAGCCGGGCGAACTCCTCCGGGCCGAGGCCGAGCAGCACCTCCGGCAACAGGCCGGCGAACTTCGGCTCCATCGGCACCAGGCGCGGGAACCGCCGGCCCGCCTCGGCCATCCGTCCGGCGAGCACCTGCGCGACCTCCTTGTAGGCCCGGTACTGCAGCAGCCGGGCGAACAGCAGGTCGCGGGCCTCCAGCAGGGCCAGGTCCTCCTCGTCGTCGACCTCGCCGGACGGCAGCAGCCGCGCCGCCTTCAGGTCCAGCAGGGTCGCGGCGACCAGCAGGAAGTGGCTGGCCTGGTCGAGGGGCCACTCCTTGCCGTGGGAGCGGATGTGGGCGATGAAGTCGTCGGTGACCTTGTGCAGGGACACCTCGGTGATGTCCAGCTTGTGCTTGGAGATCAGCCCGAGCAGCAGGTCGAAGGGGCCGTCGAAGTTGTCGAGGTGGACGCGGAAGCCCTGCCCCTCGCCGCCCTCCGGCTCCGTCTCGTCCACGTCGCTCACGGTAGCGGAGGACGCCGCCCGCCCGGTGCTCCCCGGCCACATGCTCACCGGCCCCATCGTCCCATGCCCGGCGGGGTGCGGGCGCCCGGGCGGCGCGGCCGGCGGGCGGCGGGGCGCGCGGCCGTCAGGACGGGCGGCGCCCGGTGATCCGGGCGATCAGATCCTCGGCCCCGGAGCGGGTGAAGCGGCCGGAGATCTGCACCGAGCCGCCGGTGATGGGACCGCCGGTGACCGCCGGCGCGGACAGCACCCGCCCGCCGACGACCATCGCGATCCGGTTCGCCGGCGACCCGGGCGCCTGCCGCGCCGCCTGCCCGGACAGGTCCGCGAACGCGCGAGCGTCCGCCTCGGTCAGTTCCATCTGGATCGCCCACGACGTGGTTCCGCCGGCCGGCGGCACGGCCTTCATGTGCCGGACGAGGCGGACGGTCATGCCGCCCCCGGCGAGCCGGTAGCAGGACGTCCCGGACGCCTCGGGCAGCGTCCCGGCCGCGCACGGCGCCTGGGAGACCTCGGCGACCTGCTGGAGGACCATGGGCTGTCGCAGCGCGGCCGGCCCGCCGTCGTCCCCGTCGCCACCGTCGTCGCCGCGCGTCGCGAGGTAGGTCACGGCACCGGCGATCAGGAGGACGGCGACGAGGGCCGCGCCGCCGGCGAGAAGCAGGAGCGGCGCGCGGCGGGACCGCGTTTCGGGCGGCGCCTGCCCGCCGCTCCCTAGCAGCGGATAGGCCGCCGGCGGAGCACCCGGCGCGGGCCCATAGCCGGGCGGGGGCGCGAACGGAGGAGGAGGCGGGCCGTCGGAGGGCGGGGGCGCGTAGATGGGCGGCGGCGGCCGGAACGGCTCGGGCGGCTTCGGCGGCTCGGACGGGTCGTCGGGGGGCTGGCCCATGCGAATCCCTCGCTGCGGGGGTCAGGGGGTCAGGCGTCAGGGGGTGCGGGTCAGGAGGTGTCGCGCAGGCGGCGGACGAGGGTGCTGTGCTCGCCGAGCGCGTCGAAGTCGCCGATCATCGCCGCGACGGCCTCGCGGACGAGCCGGCCCCGGTCGACGGGCAGCGCGTGGTCGGCGCGCAGCCGCAGCCGCAGCTGCTCCAGCGCGAGCAGCTCGTCGGAGGAGATGTACACGGTGATCTTGGAGTCGTGGCGCTGCCGACCGGTGGGGCGGCCCGTCCCGCCCTGCGCGGCCGCCCGCGACGGGCCGCTGCCCGGCACCGCGCGTTCGGCCCCGGCGCGCTCCGCGACGGCGTGCTGCGGGACGCCGCGCTCGGCCACGGCGTGGTCCGGCCGAGCATGTTCCGACCGTGCGTGTTCCGGCAGGGCGCGGCCCGGCCCGGGAGTGCTCCCGGACGGGGCGGGGCCGGGCGGCGGCGCGGTGGGCCGGAAGATCTCATCGACACCGGGCAGCCTTACCCGACGTGAGCCCACCTTCCGAGCACCTCCCGCGCCAGACCCCGGTATGCGTTGGCGCCCATCGAGTTCGGGTCGAAGTACGTGATCGGCTCCCCGGCGACGGTCGCGTCAGGAAACCGTACCGTGCGGTTGATGACCGTGTGGAACACCTTGTCGCCGAAGGCCTCGACGATCCGGCCGAGGACCTCGCGGGTGTGCAGGGTCCGCGAGTCGTACATGGTGCCGAGCACGCCGTCGATGGCGAGGCCCGGGTTGATCCGGCCCTGCACCTTCTCGATGGTCTCCATCAGCAGCGCGACGCCGCGCATCGCGAAGTACTCGCACTCCAGCGGGATCAGCACGCCCTCGCTGGCGGCCAGCGCGTTCACGGTGAGCAGGCCGAGCGACGGCTGGCAGTCGATCAGGATGTAGTCGTAGTGCGGGACGGCCGACTTCAGCGCGCCCTGCAGGATGTACTCGCGGCCGACCTCGTGGACGAGCTGGACCTCGGCGCCGGACAGGTCGATGTTGCTCGGCAGCAGGTCCATGCCGTCGACGCCGGTCTCCAGGACGATGTCCTCCCACTCGGTGTCGCGTTCGAGCAGCAGGTTGTGGATCGTCATGTCGAGCTGGCGCGGGTCGCCCTTGCCGAGGCCGACCGACAGGGCGCCCTGCGGGTCGAAGTCGACGAGCAGCACCCGGCGGCCGTACTCGGCGAGCGCGGCGCCCAGGTTGATCGTCGTGGTGGTCTTGCCGACGCCGCCCTTCTGGTTGCAGACGGCGACGATGCGGGCCGGCCCGTGTTCGGCCAGCGGTTCCGGCTCCGGAAAGACGGGCACGGGTCGCTGAGTCGGGCCGAGGGCCCGCCTCGGATCGGTCTCTATGGTGGCGGAGGAGAGAACTCCATGCCCGCCGTTCCTGCTAGTCACCAGATCCCTCCCCGGCGGCCGGGAAATGCCGTCCAGAACGGGGACTCTAGGCCCCCGTCCCCCACGTCTCAAGCCGACGCGCGCCGAGTGTCGGGATTTGTCGCCGCGCCGCGGCCCTGCGTCCCCGTGTGCGCGGGACGGGCGCGGACGCTCAGCTCCGGGCGCGCGGGTGCGAGGTGGCGTAGACCTCGCGCAGCAGCTGGACCGTCACCAGAGTGTAGACCTGCGTGGTCGTCACGGAGGCGTGTCCGAGCAATTCCTGGACGACGCGGACGTCGGCGCCGCCGTCCAGCAGGTGGGTGGCGAACGAGTGCCGCAGCGTGTGCGGCGACACCTTCGTCAGCCGGGCCCGGTCGGCGGCGGCGCGCAGCACCATCCAGGCGCCCTGGCGCGACAGCCGCCCGCCGCGGGCGTTCAGGAACAGCGCCGGGCCGCCGCGTCCGGCGCCGGCGAGCTCGGGGCGGGCCCGGACGAGGTAGGCGTCGACGGCCCGCGCCGCGTAGTCGCCGATCGGGACGACCCGGGCCTTGCCCCCCTTGCCGGCGACGCGCGCGAACCCCTCGGCGAGGTCGAGGTCGTCGACGTCCAGGCCGACGGCCTCGGAGATCCGCGCGCCCGACCCGTACAGCAGCTCCAGCAGCGCGCGGTCGCGCAGCCCGCGGGCGGTGCCGGCGTCGTCGCCGGACGGTCCGGCGGCGGCCGCGAGCAGCCGCTCCACCTCCTCCAGCGTGATGGCCTTGGGCAGCCGGCGCGGCGGGGTCGGCGGCTTGACGTCGTGCGCGGGGTCGCCGGACGCCAGGCCCTCGCGCAGCGCGAACCGGTGCAGGCCGCGGACGGCGACGAGGGCGCGCGCGGCCGATCCCGCCGACAGCGGCGGGTGCTCCTCGTCGCCCTCGCGCAGCCCCATCAGGTACGCGCGGACGTCGTCCTCGGTGATGTCGGCGATGGAGGTGCGGCCCCGTCCGTCCTGGACCCGGACGTAGCGGCGCAGGTCGCGGCGGTAGGACGACAGGGTGTTGGCGGCCAGTCCGCGTTCGACGGCCAGGTGGCCCAGGTAGGTGCTCACCGCCGCCCCGAGCGCGGAGCCGGCGCCCGGGTCGAAGGTTGCATCCTGGCCCGGGTCCTGGGTGGCGGCGTCCTGAGCGGCGGCGTCCGGGGCGGGGGGCCGCGCGGCGGGCCGGCGGGTCGTGCTCGGGGACAGTTGCGGCACCTCTTCAGACGGTCTCTGCGGGCTTGGTCGGCTCGGTCGGGGCGGGCTCGAGGCGGGACGAGACGTGCCCATCATGCCCCCTCCCGCCGCGCCGCGCAGGCGTCATCGGCGCGGCCGTGTCGCATGTCGCGCCGGCACCGTCCCGGCGGGCCCGGCACGCGGCACGGGCCCACCCCGGCCCGGACACGGGAACGCCCCGCCGTCCCGGAGTACCGGGCGGCGGGGCGTTCCCGTGTCCGGGCGCGGCGGTCGCGGCGTCAGCCCTCGGGGGCGTCCACGGGACGCAGGTCGCGGTAGCCGCCGGCGCGCGCCGCGTGCACCGCGAGGATCCCCACGCAGGCGATCATGTTGTGCACGTCGCCGGCGAGGACCTTGCGGACGGCCTCGTCCAGCGGCACCCAGACGACCGGCATGTCGGCCTCCTCGTGCACCCGCTCGAAGTCGATCTCCTCGGCGGGCACCCGCGTCAGGTCGCGGGCGAGGAAGATCCGGCTGCGCTCGTTCGACATCCCGGACGAGGGGAACACGTCGGCGAGGGTGTCCCAGCGCGCGGCGCGGTACCCGGCCTCCTCCAGCAGCTCCCGCGCGGCGAGCTCGTGCAGCGGCTCGCCCTCGACGTCGCGCAGCCCGGCGGGCGTCTCCCACAGCAGCCGCTCGACGGGGTGCCGGTACTGGCGCAGCAGCAGCACGCGGTCGCGGTCGTCGAGGGCGAGGACGCCGACCGAGCCGAGGTGCTCGATGACGTCGCGGCCGACGACCTCGGTGCCGCCGCCGGGCCCGCTCGGCATCTCCACCCGGTCGCGGCGGACGTTGAAGACGTGCCCCTCGAACGCGGTCGACTCCTCGACGACGTTCCAGCGCTCCGGCCGGTCGCGGACGTCGTCCGGGCCTAGCTCGGGACCGGGCCGGCCCGGATCGAGCTCCGAGCCGGACTGCGGGCCGGCGCTCACGAGGCGTCCGCCGCGTCCGCCGCGCGGGTGCCGGCGTAGTCGATCGCCGCGGCGACCAGGCCGGTGAACAGCGGGTGCGGCCGGGTCGGCCGGGACCGGAACTCCGGGTGCGCCTGCGTGCCGACGAAGAACGGGTGGTTCTCGCGGGGCAGCTCGACGTACTCGACGAGACGGCCGTCCGGCGACAGCCCGGAGAACCGCAGCCCCGCATCCTCCAGCCGGCCGCGGTAGGCGTTGTTGACCTCGTAGCGGTGCCGGTGCCGCTCGGCGACCTTCGCCTCCCCGTACAGCTCCCTGACCACCGACCCCTCGGCGAGGTCCGCGGGGTAGAGGCCGAGCCGCATCGTGCCGCCCATGTCGCGCTCGCCGGCGACGACGTCGAGCTGGTCGGCCATGGTGGCGACCACCGGGTGGGCGGTGGTGGCGTCGAACTCGGCGCTGCCGGCGCCGGCGAGCCCGCCGAGCGTCCGCGCCGCCTCGATCACCATGCACTGCAGGCCGAGGCAGATGCCCAGCAGCGGGACGCGGTTCTCCCGCGCGTGCCGGACCGCGCCGAGCTTGCCCTCGATGCCGCGGACGCCGAACCCGCCGGGGATCAGCACGCCGTCCACGCCGTCCAGCTCCCGCCGGGCGCCCTCCGGGGTCTCGCAGTCGTCGCTCTTCACCCAGCGGATGTGCACCTTGGCGTCGTTGCCGAACCCGCCGTGCCGCAGCGCCTCGGTGACCGACAGGTAGGCGTCCGGCAGGTCGATGTACTTGCCGACCAGCGCGATCGTGACCTCGCGGGCGGGCCGGTGGACGCGGCGCAGCAGCCGGTCCCAGGCGCCCCAGTCCACGTCCCGGAACGGCAGCCCGAGCCGGCGCACCACGTAGGCGTCCAGGCCCTCGGCGTGCAGCACCTTCGGGATGTCGTAGATGGACGCGGCGTCCACCGCGGACACCACGGCCTCGCGGTCCACGTCGCACATCAGGCTGATCTTGTGCTTGAGGCCGTCGGTGATCGGCCGGTCCGAGCGGCACACGATCGCGTCGGGCTGGATGCCGATGGAGCGCAGCGCGGCGACCGAGTGCTGCGTCGGCTTGGTCTTCAGCTCCCCGGACGGGCCGATGTAGGGCAGCAGCGACACGTGCAGGAAGAAGCAGTTGTCGCGGCCGATCTCGTGCCGGATCTGCCGCACCGACTCCAGGAACGGCAGCGACTCGATGTCGCCGACGGTCCCGCCGACCTCGGTGATGACGATGTCGACGTCGGTGTCGTCCGCCATCCCGCGGATGCGGTCCTTGATCTCGTTGGTGATGTGCGGGATCACCTGCACGGTGTCGCCGAGGTACTCCCCGCGCCGCTCCTTGGCGATCACGTTGGAGTACACCTGGCCGGTGGTGACGTTCGCGGACCCGTGCAGCTCGGTGTCCAGGAACCGCTCGTAGTGGCCGATGTCCAGGTCGGTCTCGGCGCCGTCGTCGGTGACGAACACCTCACCGTGCTGGAACGGGTTCATGGTGCCGGGGTCGACGTTGAGGTAGGGGTCGAGCTTCTGCATGGTGACCCGCAGCCCGCGGAGGGTGAGAAGCCGGCCCAGGCTGGACGCCGTCAGTCCCTTGCCGAGGCTGGAGGCGACACCGCCGGTGACGAAGAGGTGCTTGGTAGGACGTGATCTACCAGTGGCTGCCGAAGGCAAGAAGGCGCTCCCGTGGTCGTTGCGAGGCGGCGTTCACCGAAGGGCTCGGTACCGCACTGTCCACGGGCCACCAGGATAACAGGCGCGTCCGGGTACACCGTCCAGCCCCGTGCCCCGCCCCCGCTGGTCAGAGGGTGTGGGGAGGGCGGCCGGCGTCCCCCGGCCCGCGGGCCGGGGGACGGGTCAGATCCGCGGCGTCGCCGCCGTGGGCATGATGGTGCGCAGCTGGCGGGTCAGCTCGTCGATCAGGGATCGGGCCTGGTCGGCGGCCTGCCGGGCGGCGTCGCGCTCCTGGGACAGCTCGGCGATCTGCGCGCGCTGCTCGGTGACCGCCTGGGCGAGCTGGTCGACCCACTGGTCGCGCTCGGCGAGCTTCTCGGCGACCGCGTCGCGCTCGGCGGCCATCTGCCGCATCCCGGCGACCGCCTTGTCGCGTTCCCGGCCGGCCTGGTCGGCGCGGCCCCGGGCCAGCGTCAGCTCCGACTCGGCGCGGGCCTGCGACTGCACCGCGGCCTCCCGGGTGCGGTCGGCGGCCTCGCGCGCCTTGGAGCTGGCGTCGCGTTCGCGTTCGGCCTTCTTGGCGGCCTCCAGCGACTGCGCGGCGGTGTCGAGGGCCTGCTGGCGCTCGGCCTCGGCGCCCTCGGCGCGGCCGAGGGCCTCCTGGGCGCGGCGCTCGGCGTCCTGCGCGCGGCGCTCCGAGTCCTGGGCGCGGCGCTCGTTCTCCTGCGCGCGGCGCTCGGACTCCTGGGCGCGGCGGCGGGTCTCGTCGGCCTCCTTGCCGGCGGCGACGACGGCGTGCTGCAGGTTCTGCGCGGTCATCTCGGCGTCGGTGAGCTTGGCGCGCACCGCCGACAGCTCGCTGTGCGCGGCCTCCAGCGCCCGCGACAGCTCGCCGGCCTGCTCGGACACCCGGTCGCGCTCGGCCTCGGCGGAGCGGCGGCCGCCGACGGCGTCCTCGACGGCGCGCAGCGCGTCGTCGCGGGCCTCGCTCATCGCGTCGCGCTGCTGGATGGCCTGCCGGACGGTCGCCTCGGCCTCGGCGACGCGGCGCTCGGCCTGCTCGGCCTGGGCCTGCGCCTGCTCCATCTGGGCGCGGGCCTGCTCGGCCTGCGCCCGCGCCTGGTCGGCCTGCACGCGGGCCTGCTCGGCCTGCCCGCGCGCCTGGTCGGCCTGGGCGCGGCCCTGCTGCGCCTGGTTCCAGGCGGCCGCGGCGTCGCGCTGCGCGGCCTCCTTCTCGTTCTGCAGGGCGGCGATCTGGGTGACGGCCTCGTTCTGCACCTCGCCGGCGCGCCGCTCGGCCTCGGCCGCCTTGCGCTCGGCGTCCACGGCGCGGCGGTCGGCCTGCTCGGCCTGGCCGCGGGCGCGCTGCACCTCGCCCCATGCGGCCGCGGCGTCGCGCTGCGCCGACTCCTTCTCCGCCTGGATGGCCGCCACCTGGGAGGCGGTCTCGTTCTGGGCCTCGGTGACGCGGCGCTCGGCGTCGACCGCGCGGCGGTCGGCCTGCTCGGCCTGCCCGCGGGCGCGCTGCACCTCGCCCCATGCGGCCGCGGCGTCGCGCTGCGCCGACTCCTTCTCCGCCTGGATGGCCGCCACCTGGGAGGCGGTCTCGGTCTGCGCCTCGGTGACCTTGCGCTCGCCGGCGGCGAGCGCGTCGCCGATGAGGTCGGCCATCTGGCGCAGCCGCTCGACGATGTCCCAGGGCTGGGCCTCGGGCTGCTCGACCTCGGGACGGCCGGCGTCCGCGCCGTGGCCGGCCTGCTCGGGCTTGGACATCTGGATCGGCTGCTGGGCGGCAGGCACGGGGACGTCGGACCCGCGGCCCGGGTCACGTCCCATCGCGGGCCAAGGAGAACCCGCGTCCGGGACTCCGCGCGAACCACCCGATCCGTTCAGCTCACTCACTGGTCTCCTCGCCTCGTGGCGCGGAGACAGCCGGGGGCGCCGGGACGCCCGCTCGGCTCGCTGCGTTCCTCACCTGACGGCTCGTCACTTCGCTCACACGTCTCCTCGCCGACGGCCCCGTCTCGGGGGCCGTGTCCGCGGGGGCTGTCATGGACATGGCGCTCGCGTCACTCCTCGCCCGAGGGCTCGTCGCTCCGCTCACTGAAGGCACTCTAGTGCCGACCAGCGGAGCGTTTGCCCAGTTTGGGGTTTAGTTTCGTGCTCCCTTCGCGGTGCCGGCAGGGGCCGCGGGCCTGGTCACGGCCGGTGCGGGGCCTCTGCCGCCCCCACCACGGTGCCACGGGTCACACCGCGCCGCGCGGCAAAGCGCGGAGCCGGTCGCCCGGTGGGATGATTCCGCACCATGGAGCTTCGCACCCTGTATCCGCCGATCGAGCCCTACGACTCCGGGCTGCTCGACGTCGGCGACGGCAACCGGATCCACTGGGAGGTCTGCGGGAACCCCGACGGCAGGCCGGCGGTGATGCTGCACGGCGGGCCGGGCGGCGGGTGCAGCCCGGCGCACCGCCGGCAGTTCGACCCGCAGCGGTACCGCATCGTGCTGTTCGACCAGCGCAACTGCGGCCGGAGCCTGCCGCACGCCAAGGACCCGGAGGTGTCGCTGGAGGCGAACACCACGTGGCATCTGGTGGCCGACATGGAGCGGCTGCGCGAGCATCTCGGCATCGAGCGGTGGCTGGTGTTCGGCGGCAGCTGGGGCAGCGCGCTGTCGCTGGCGTACGCGCAGAAGCATCCCGAGCGGGTGACCGGGCTCGTGCTGCGCGGCATCTTCACGCTGCGGCCGTTCGAGCTGTACTGGTTCTACCAGGAGGGCGCGTCGCTGCTGTTCCCCGATCTGTGGGAGAGGTACGT
Organism: Actinomadura napierensis; assembly: GCF_039529375.1. NCBI lineage: Bacteria > Bacillati > Actinomycetota > Actinomycetes > Streptosporangiales > Thermomonosporaceae > Actinomadura > Actinomadura napierensis. The sequence goes on along the minus strand of NZ_BAAAMR010000040.1, from coordinate 44,764 downwards.
CGAGCCGATCCCCGAGGACGAGCGCGAGGACCTCATCTCCGCCTTCCACGAGCGCCTCAACTCCCCCGACCGGGACGTGCGGGTCGCGGCGGCGAAGGCGTGGGCGACCTGGGAGGGCTCGACGCTGACGCTGCGGCCGGACCCGGAGCTGGCGGCGGGGTTCGGCGACCCCGACTACGCGGTCGCGTTCGCCCGCATCGAGAACCACTACTTCATGAACGAGGGGTTCTTCGAGGACGAGCAGCTGATCGGTGACGTGGACAAGATCCGCCACATCCCCGCCGTGATCGTGCAGGGCCGCTACGACGTGTGCACGCCCGCCGCGACGGCGTGGGACCTGCACCGCGCGTGGCCGGAGGCGGAGTTCCACATCGTGGACGACGCGGGCCACGCCTACACCGAGCCGGGGATCCTGCACCGGCTCATCGAGGCGACCGACCACTTCGCCCAGTCCGGCTGAGCAGGATTACGGACGCGCCTCATCTCGTCCGCCGCCTGTCCGTAAAGGGGGTCGGGATTCCGCGTCCGCGCGGGGCCCGGCCCGCCGGAAAGTGAACACCGAACCGCCCCAATCCTTACCTGACCGCTAACCCTGTCTTACCGGGCGGCAAGGGTAGAGCCCCCTTGATGGTGAGGAACCGGGGGCTCTCAGGGGCCCGTGCCCGCGCCTTGGCCCCCATCCGCCCCACGGCGGCGCGCGAAGGCTCGACCTCCCGCGATGCGGGGTGACGCCGACCGCAGCCCTCCCGTTGTCACCGAATCCGAGTGACTTACCTCACACAACCGATACACAAAAACTCTCTGCACGCGGGCGCGGATCATTAAGGTGGCGTTCAGGAAGGCGCGCGGCGCCGCCGCCCGCGCAGTCGCCAGTACCTCCTGCGTATCGCGAGGAATGGCGTACCTCGGCCCGCGGAACGGCCGACCGAAAACCCCCCGGTTTTGGCAAGCGTATTGCCATACCCGATGCTCGCCGGGCTAAACATCCCGACGATAACATTACGGAACGATCACCCGGCGAGATTCGCTAAGTTGCCTGGACATGGCAGCGCAACCCCTGGAAACACCGACCCGACGCCCCGATCCGGACGAGACGACCGAGGACGTGCAACTCCAGGAGCCGAGCCTCACCGACGGCCCCGAACTGTGGCGGATCGCCCGCGACTCCAAGGTCCTGGACGTCAATTCCCCGTACAGCTACGCGCTCTGGTGCCGCGACTTCGCCGACACCTCCGTCGTGGCCCGCGACGCCGGCCGCGCCTGCGGCTTCGTCACCGGCTACGTCCGCCCGTCCCGCCCCGACACGTTCTTCGTGTGGCAGGTGGCCGTCGACGACGCGCACCGCGGCCGGGGCCTGGCCCGCCGGATGCTGGACCGCCTCGGCGACCGGCTGGCGGCCCGCGGCCACCGCTACCTGGAGGCGACCGTGACCCCGGACAACACCGCCTCGGCGGCGATGTTCGCCTCGTTCGCCCGGGCCCGCGGCTGCGAACTGACCCGCGAGCCGCTGTTCGAAGCCGAGCACTTCCCGGGCGGCGAGCACGAGCCCGAGGTGCTGTTCCGGATCGGACCGTTCGGCGGCGAGATCTGACCCGGTGGCCGGCGGAGCCGCCGCCGGCCGTCCCCGAGACCGCCCCCGAACCGCACGCGTCCGGCGGCGCCGGCCGTACCCCGGCCGGCTCCGAACCGCGACACCGGCTCTCCGCGACATCTCTGACACCGCATCACGATCTCTGACACCGCCCCGAACCGCTCCCACCCCCAACCTGCCGGAGGCAGATCATGGACGTTTTCGCCCGCATGGAATCGGAAGTCCGCGGCTACTGCCGGAGCTGGCCCGCGGTGTTCACCACCGCCCAGGGCGCCCACATCACCGATGAGGACGGCCGCACCTACCTCGATTTCTTCGCCGGCGCGGGAACCCTCAACTACGGGCACAACAACCCGCAGCTGAAACGCCGGCTGATGGACTACCTCGCCGGCGACGCCATTGTGCACAGCCTCGACATGTACACCACGGCCAAGCGGGACTTCCTGGAACGATTCAACGAGTACGTGCTGGAGCCGCGCGGGCTCGACTACAAGGTCCAGTTCCCCGGGCCGGCGGGCAACAACTCCGTCGAGGCGGCGCTGAAACTGGCGCGCAAGTACACCGGCCGGGAGACCGTCGTCAGCTTCACCAACGCCTTCCACGGAATGACGCTGGGCGCGCTCGCGGTCACCGGCAACTCGATGAAGCGCACCGGCGCCGGCGTGCCGCTCGGGCACGGCGTCGCGATGCCCTACGACAACTACCTCGACGGCCGCACCCCCGACTTCCTGCTGTTCGACACGATGCTGGACGACAGCGGCAGCGGCCTGGACAAGCCCGCCGCCGTGATCGTGGAGACGGTGCAGGGCGAGGGCGGCATCAACGTCGCCACCGCCGAGTGGCTGCGCGGCCTGCAGGAGCTGTGCCACCGGCACGACATCCTGCTCATCGTCGACGACGTGCAGATGGGCTGCGGCCGCACCGGCCCGTTCTTCAGCTTCGAGGAAGCCGGGATCACCCCCGACATCGTCTGCCTGTCCAAGTCCCTCAGCGGCTACGGGCTGCCGTTCGCGGTCACGCTGATGAAGCGCGAGCTGGACGTGTGGGAGCCGGGCGAGCACAACGGCACCTTCCGCGGGTTCAACCCCGCGTTCGTCACCGCCGTCGCCGCGCTGGAGGACTACTGGACCGGCGAGGGCATGGAGAAGCAGACCCTGAAGAAGGGCCAGCAGGTCCAGACGGCGCTGGAGGAGATCGCGCTCGCGCACGCCGGCGCGGTCGACTCCGTCCGCGGCCGCGGCCTGGCGTGGGGCCTGGTGATGAAGGACGCGGAGGCCGCGCCGAAGGTGTGCGCCGAGGCGTTCGCGCGCGGGCTGCTGATGGAGACCTCCGGGCCCGAGGGCGAGGTGGTGAAGCTGCTGCCGCCGCTCACCACCACCGAGGCCGAGCTGGCCCGCGGCCTGGAGATCATCGCGGACTCCCTCGAGGCCGTCCGCACGGCGGTGTCGGTCTGACCCCGGCCGCGGCCGGGCGCACCGCCGCCCAGTAACACACCGGAAAAGAGGAATTCATGATCGTTCGCTCCCTTGACGAGATCATCGGCACCGATCGCGACGTGCAGGCGCCGACCTGGTGCAGCCGCCGTTTCGTGCTGGCCAAGGAGGGCGTGGGGTTCTCGCTTCACGAGACGATCCTGTACGCGGGGACCGAGACCAGGATGTGGTACGCCCACCACATCGAGGCCGTCTACTGCATCGAGGGCGAGGGCGAGCTCACCAACGAGGAGACGGGCGAGAAGCACGAGATCAAGCCCGGCGTGATGTACCTGCTCAACGGCCACGAGCACCACACCCTGCGCGCCCACACGGACGTGAAGACCGTGTGCGTTTTCAACCCGCCGTGCACCGGCCGGGAGGTCCATGACGAGAACGGGGTCTATCCGCTGCTCACCGAGGAGGACGCATGAGCATCATCGAGTCCCATCCGTCGATCGACGACGCCTACCCCACCCGCAAGTCCGCCGAGGCGGCACTGCTGTACCGGCAGGACCCGGTCGTGTACGGCGGCCCCGGCGACGGACCCGTCGACGCCGCCACCCTCGACTCCTTCGACCGCGACGGCTTCCTGTCCGTCGAGCAGCTGCTCGCGCCGGAGGAGGTCGAGGACTACCGTGCCGAGCTGCGCCGGATGGCCTCCGACCCGCAGATCCTGGCCGACGAGCGCACGGTCACCGAGCGCGGCTCGGACGAGGTCCGGTCCATCTTCGAGGTGCACAGGATCAGCGAGGTGTTCGGGCAGCTCGTCCGCGACCCGCGGGTGGTCGGCCGGGCCCGGCAGCTGCTCGGCTCCGACGTGTACGTGCACCAGAGCCGGGTCAACTACAAGCCGGGCTTCACCGGCAAGGACTTCTACTGGCACTCCGACTTCGAGACCTGGCACGCCGAGGACGGCATGCCGAGGATGCGCGCGGTGAGCATTTCCATCGCGCTGACGGAGAATTTCGTGCACAATGGCGGGCTAATGATCATGCCTGGCTCGCACAAGACGTTCGTGGCCTGTGTCGGGGAGACCCCGGCCGACCACTACAAGGAGTCGCTGCGCGGGCAGGAGGTCGGCACCCCCGACCCGAACAGCCTGTCCATCCTGGCCGACAAGCACGGGATCGAGCTGTTCACCGGGCCCGCGGGCTCGGCCACCATGTTCGACTGCAACTGCATGCACGGCTCGAACGGGAACATCACCCCGTTCCCCCGCTCCAACGTGTTCATCGTGTTCAACAGCGTGGAGAACACCTGCGTCGAGCCGTTCTCGGCTCCGGCCCCGCGCCCGCCGTTCATCGGGGCGCGCGACTTCACCCCCATCCGCGACTGACCGCGCGTCACATTTCCCGCTCCCAACTGGATATCCCCAACGACAGGTCCCGCGCCCGCGGGGGGCTCCACGGCCCCCCGCGGGCGCGGGCCACCCCCATCCTGCAGGAGTTCAACGATGACTTCCTCGAGACGAGACTTCCTCCGCACCGCCGTTCTGCTGTCCGCCGCGGTCCCGCTGGCCGCGGCGGGCTGCTCCACGACGGATCCGGACAAGGAGGCCTCCGGCGGCGGCACCCTCGACAAGGCCAAGAAGGCCGGCAAGATCACCGTCGGGTTCGCGAACGAGGCCCCCTACGGCTACACCGACAAGGACGGCAAGCTCACCGGTGAGGCGCCGGAGCTGGCCCGCGCCATCTTCAAGAAGCTCGGCATCGACAAGGTCGAGGGCGTCCAGGTCGACTTCGGCGGCCTGATCGGCGGGCTCAACGCCAAGCGGTTCGACGCGATCGCCGCCGGCATGTTCATCACCCCCGAGCGGTGCGCGTCCGCGGCGTTCGCCAACCCCGAGTACGTCGCCAAGAGCGCGTTCATGGTGCCGAAGGGCAACCCGAAGAACCTGAAGAACCAGAACGACCCGGCCAAGGCGGGCGTGACGGTCGGCGTGCTGACCGGCGCCGTCGAGCAGGGCTACGCCGAGAAGAGCGGCGTCGGCAAGGGCAAGATCAAGACGTTCGCCGACCAGGCGAGCGCCTACGAGGGCCTGAAGTCCGGGCGCATCGACTGCATCTGGCTGACCCGCATCTCGCTGGCCGACCTGCTGTCCAAGCACCAGGACGGCAAGTACGAGGTGACGGACGCGTTCACGCCCGTCATCGGCGGCAAGGAGCAGCTCGGCGCCGGCGCGTTCGTGTTCCGCAAGGCCGACACGGACCTGCTGAACGGCTGGAACACCCAGCTCGCCGCTCTGGAGAAGGGCAACCAGCTGCTGCCGATCCTGCAGCCGTTCGGGTTCACCCAGGCGGAGATGCCGACCCCGGCCGACACCGCCGCCAAGTTCTGCCAGGGCTGATCGGTGTCACAGGTCCTCGACAGCTATCACCAGTGGCTGGAGGGCGCGTGGCTGACCTTCCGGCTCACCGTCTTCGGCGGCGCGGTCGCGCTGGTGCTCGCCCTCGTCTTCGGCCTGGCGGGCACCGCGCGCAGCCCCTGGGTGCGCGTGCTGAACCGGGTGTACGTGGAGTTCTTCCGCGGCACCGCCACGCTGGTCCTGCTCTACTGGTTCTTCTACGCGCTGCCGCTCGTCGGCCTCCGCTTCACCACGCTGTTCGCGGCCGTGCTCGCGCTCGGCATGAACGTCGGCGCGTACGGCGCCGAGGTGGTGCGCGGCTCGGTCAACGCCGTGCCGAAGGCGCAGTTCGAGGCGACGGTCGCGCTGAACTTCACTCCGTTCCAGCGGATGCGGCGGGTCCTGCTGCCGCAGGCGTTCGCGCTGATGCTGCCGCCGTTCGGCAACCTGCTCATCGAGCTGATGAAGGGCACCGCCATCGTCTCGCTCGTCGGCCTCGTCGACATCACGCACGTGTCCAAGAACGTGCAGGGCAGCACCGGGCAGACCATCTGGTCCTTCACGGTCGCGCTGGTGCTGTACTTCGTGATCGCGCAGGTCCTGCAGCTGTTCGTCCGCTACGCCGAACGGCGGGTGGACCGGATGCTCGGGCGCCGTCCCTCCCGTGAGCCCAAGCTCGGGACGGTCGCGGCGGGCGCCCCCGGGGCGGGGGTGGCCGGCTGATGGACTGGGACTGGAACTACACCGGCGACATCATCCCCGACCTGCTGGACGGGCTGCGCTACACCGTCACCGCGACGCTGGCCGGCTATGTGATCGCGGTGGTCCTCGGCCTGGTGTGGGCGATGCTGCGCCGCACCCCGAACGTCGTCATCAGCCAGACGGTGCGGTGGGTCACCGAGTTCATCCGCTCGACGCCGCTGATCCCGCAGCTGTACTTCGTCTACTACGTGCTGCCGTCGTGGGGCTTGACCATCGGGTCGCTCACCGCGGGGATCATCACCCTCGGGCTGCACTACTCGACCTACACCGCCGAGGTGTACCGGGCGGGGATCTCCGACATCCCGCGCGGGCAGTGGGAGGCGTGCACCGCGCTGAACCTGCCGCGCTCGCGGGTGTGGCTGGACGTGATCCTCCCGCAGGCGATCCGCCGGGTGATCCCGACGCTGGGCAACTACCTGATCGCGATGTTCAAGGACTCGCCGCTGCTGCTGGCGATCAACGTGACCGAGCTGCTGCTGTCGGCGTACCAGGTGGGCTCGCGGAGCCTGCGGTTCCTGGAGCCGATCACGCTGGTGGGTCTGCTGTTCATCATCGTCAGCGTCATATCCTCGATTCTCGTCCGCCGCCTGGAGAGGCGTTATGCCACCAACTGACACCGCACCGGAAGCCCCGACGCCCGAGGAGTCCAAAGGCGTTTCCACCGAGAAGGAGGGGGCCCGGAAGAAGGACGGCGACGGCGCGGCGGCCGCGCTGCCGCACGGCGACGCGCCCGGCATCCGCTTCGAGAAGGTCGTCAAGCGGTTCGGCTCCAACGTCGTGCTGCGCGAGCTGGACTTCGCCGTGGAGCCCGGTGAGCGGGTGACGCTGATCGGGCCGAGCGGGTCGGGCAAGACCACGATCCTGCGGCTGCTGATGACGCTGGAGAAGCTCGACGACGGGCTGATCTGGATCGGCGACGACACGCTCTGGCACATGGACAAGGGCGGCCGCCGCGTCCCGGCGAACCAGAAGCACCTGCACGAGATGCGCAAGCAGGTCGGCATGGTGTTCCAGCAGTTCAACCTGTTCCCCAACATGAACGTGCTGCGCAACCTCACCGAGGGGCCGGTGCGCGTGCTGGGGGCGTCCAAGGACGAGGCGGTCGAGCGCGCCCGCGGCCTGCTGGACCTGGTCGGGCTCTCCGACAAGGAGAACGCGCACCCCTCGCAGCTGTCCGGCGGGCAGCAGCAGCGGGTCGCGATCGCGCGGGCCCTCGCCATGCAGCCGAAGGTGCTGCTGCTGGACGAGGTGACCTCCGCGCTCGACCCCGAGCTGGTCGTCGGCGTGCAGGACCTGCTGCGCGACATCGCCCGCGAGAGCGATCTGACGATGCTGTGCGTCACGCACGAGATGGGCTTCGCCAAGGACATCTCCAACCGGGTGCTGATGTTCGACCAGGGCCAGATCGTCGAGGAGGGCCCGCCGGAGCAGATCTTCGGCGAGCCGTCCGAGCAGCGCACCCGGGACTTCCTGCAGGCGGTGCTGGCCTCGTGAGGCCGGCCCGCTCGGCCTAGGTCGCGTCCCGTCCGACATCGCCCGCGTCCCCGTCGCCCCGGGGACGCGGGCGATCCGCGTCAGGGCCCCGCGGGCGGCCGCCTCGTGATCATCGGGGCGAGGTGGCGGCGGGCGTAGCTCCGGGCGCGCTCGTCGTCGTCCAGCGGGACGCGGCCGTCCGGCGCGAGCACGAACGACAGCACGATGCGGATCAGCGTCTCGGCGGTGACGTCGGCGTCCTCGGCGACGTCCGGGGCGACGCCGTCCGCGCCGCGCAGCACCCCGGCCAGGAACGTCCGCGCCGCCGCCAGGAACGGGCCGCTGTCGACGGTCAGGAACGGCAGCAGCGCGTCCGGCTCGGTCGCCATCAGCCGCTGGAACAGCCCGTGCCCCCGGGCGTGCCGCAGCGTCACCACGAACCCCTCCGCGACCCGGTCGGCGACGTCCGGCAGGCCGTCCACGGCGGCGGTGAACACCTCCAGGAAGCGCCGCACCTCCCGCAGCAGCACCGCCTCGACCAGCGCGTTCTTGGCGGCGAAGTGGCGGTAGACGGTGATGCGCGCGACGCCGGCGCGGCGCGCGACGTCCTCCATGGAGGTGCGGCGCAACCCGAACTCGGCGAACTGCGCCAGCGCGGCGTCCAGGATGCGCGCGCTGGTGGCGTCCGCGTCATGGTCGTGCGCGAGGACGCGGGCGAGCATGTTCTCGGGAGGAACGGCGGCCATCGCCGCCAGCGTAGCCGCGTCGTCTCCGGGTGATCCGGGCCCGGGCGCTCGGTCTTGCGGGCTTCAGGCGATGCCGGGCCAGGCTGCTTCTGTGAGGTCCGTCCAGCGGGGTTCGGGGATGGCGGTGCCGGACTGGCGGGCCAGTTCGTACGGGAGCGAGCCCAGCGGGGCCTTGGCGGGATTCGCGGCGATCTGGCCGACGATGATCTCGGCGAGGCCGCAGCCCGGTTCGAGCCGGGGGAACGCGGCGTGCGCGCGCTCGGCGACGCCGCCGGGGAGCCGCGCCGTGCCCAGGCCGGCGATGTCGGCGCTGGTCCCGGCGTGGGTGAGGGCGATCTCCGGGCGCATGCGGTGGGCGATGCCCCGGCTGCTGTGCAGGGCGATGGCCTCCCAGACGACGCGGACCCGGCCGGCGTCGAGCCCGTTCCCGGTGAGGAAGTCGGCGGCGACGTCGGCGCCGTCCACCTCGAAGCGCTGGCCGCCGTTGCCCCGCTCGGTCAGCCCGAGGTCGTGCAGGACGCTCGCCAGGAACAGCGCCTCGTCGTCGTAGTCGGCGCCGGGACGCAGGCCCTTCGCCTCTCCGATGGCGCGGCCGAACAGGTAGGTGCGGACGCTGTGGTGGGCGAGCGCCGCCGTCCCGGTGGCGAACACCAGGTCGTACGCCTTGCGGGTCAGGTCGGTGTCGGGCAGCGCGAACTCGGCGAAACGGTCGGACACGAAGGCTCCTTGGACGTGGTGCTCGGGAACGCCACCGATCGTCCGACGCCGGGCGGTGCCCCGGCCAGTGTCCCGACTGCCGATGTGCGCTACGTTCTGGCCATGCCCGAACCTCACGTCGTCGCGGTGCTCGCGCTGGACGGGGTCGTGCCGTTCGACCTGGCGACACCCGGCCAGGTGTTCGGGACGACCACCACGGCGGACGGCGTCCCGCTCTACGACATCCGGGTCTGCACGCCGCCCGGCGGCGCGCGCACCTCCGCCGCGCTCGGCCGGATGCGGGTGGACGCCCCGTACGGCCTGGACGCGACGGCGACGGCGGACACGATCGTCGTCCCCGGCCACGAGGGCGTCGCGGACGATCCGCCCGGCGAGGTCCTGGACGCGCTGCGGTCCGCGGCGGCGCGGGGCGTCCGGATCGCGTCCATCTGCGTCGGCGCGTTCGTCCTCGCGGCGGCGGGCCTGCTGGACGGGCACCGCGCGACGACGCACTGGCATTACGCGCGCGCTCTGGCGCGGCGTTATCCGCAGGTGGATGTGGATCCGTCCGTCCTGTACGTCGACAACGGGCAGGTGCTCACGTCGGCGGGTGTCGCGGCTGGCGTGGATCTGTGCCTGCACATCGTCCGCCGCGACCACGGCGCGGCGACGGCGGCGCGGACCGCGCGGCGGATCGTCATGCCGCCGCAGCGCGACGGCGGGCAGGCGCAGTTCATCCGGCACGACGAGCCGCCGGACGGCGGGGCGGCGCTGCAGCCGACGCTGGCCTGGCTGGAGGCGAACCTGCACCGTCCGCTGGCGCTGGACGACATCGCGCGGCAGGCGTCGTGCAGCGTCCGGACGCTGACCCGGCGGTTCCGGGAGCAGGCCGGGACGACCCCGCAGCTGTGGCTCTCGCACGCGCGGGTGCGCCGCGCCCAGCAGCTGCTGGAGGACACCGACCTGCCGGTCGAGCGGGTGGCCGCCGAGGCGGGGTTCGGGTCGCCGGTGACGCTGCGCGCGCACTTCGCCCGCCGGGTCGGCGCGTCGCCGCTGGCCTACCGGGGCGCGTTCCGGGCGCGGTCCGCCGGGGGCTGATCGTCCGCCCCGGTCCCCGGTGTACCGAATGCTGTTCGGTACCGTGGCGGTGACGATGCGGGGAGGGATGCGACGAATGACCGCTGCGATCGCCGGGCTCGGGATGACGGAGCTCGGCCGGGTGTACGGGCGCAGCCCGCGGCGGCTGGCGGCCGACGCGGTGCGGCTCGCCGCCGCCGACGCCGGCCTCGGCCTGGACGACCTGGACGGGCTGCTGGTCAGCCACGGCATGGGCGGCTCGCCCGGGATCGAGCTGGCCGACACGCTCGGCCTGCGCGACCTGCGGCTGCTGACCCAGATGAACGCCTTCGGCGCGACCGCCGGGGCGATGGTGGCGCACGCCGCGATGTCGGTGCTGGGCGGCGCCGCGACCACGGTCGCCTGCGTGTTCGCCGACGCGCCACTGAAGCCGAAGCAGTCGGCGGGCTCGGCCTACAACCGCAGCGCCCGCGAATGGTACGGCTACGGCGGCATGACGGCGGCGCTCGGGCTGCGCAGCGTCAACTCGTTCTACGCGCTGGCGGCGCAGCGGCACATGTCCCGGTACGGGACGACCAGCGAGCAGCTCGGCGCGATCGCGGTGTCGACGCGGGAGTGGGCGGCGCGCAACCCGCTCGCGCAGATGCGCGAGCCGATCACGCTCGCCGACCACCAGGCGTCGCGGTGGGTGTCGGAGCCCCTGCACCTGCTGGACTGCTGCCTGGTCTCCAACGGCGCCATCGCGGTGATCGTGACGAGCGCCGACCGCGCCCGCGACCTCGCCCGGCCGCCCGTCCACCTGTGGGGATGGGGCCAGGGCCACCCCGGGCACCGCAAGGAGCGCGGCAGCGACTTCGGCCTGACGACAGGTGCCGTCACCTCCGGCGCGACGGCGATGAAGATGGCCGGGATCACCCCGTCCGACGTGGACGTGTGCGAGCTGTACGACTGCTACACCTACACCGTCCTGGTGTCGCTGGAGGACTACGGGTTCTGCGCCAAGGGCGAGGGCGGCGCGTTCGCCGCGTCCGGCGCGCTCGGGCCCGGCGGGGCGCTGCCCACCAACACCGGCGGCGGGCAGCTGTCGGCGTACTACATGTGGGGGTTCACGCCGCTGTCGGAGGCCGTCATCCAGGCGCGCGGGGACGGCGGGGAGCGGCAGGCGCCGTCCAACGACGTCGTGCTCGTCAGCGGGAACGGCGGCATCCTCGACCACCACTCGACCCTGATCGTCAGCCCGCACCCGAAGGGAGCCTGAGGCCATGGACATCGGCGTTCTGCGGCGCGACGGGCGCACCGACCCGTTCTTCGACGGCACCGCCGACGGGCGGCTGGTGATCAAGCGCTGCGAGGCGTGCGACCGCTGGTACGCGCCGGACGCGTCCGGCTGCCCCGAGTGCGGCGAAGAGGACCTGGCCTGGGCGGACGCGAGCGGCGAGGCGACCCTGGTGACCTGGACGGTCACCCACGGCCGGCCCGCCGAGGACGGCACCGTCCCGCCGCCCGCCTACCTGGCGCTGGTCGAGCTGGCCGAGGGGCCGTGGATGTACGCGCGGCTGGACGGCGTCTCCGGTGGCGGCGACCTGCGAGAAGGGCTGCCGCTGCGGGCCTCGTTCGAGCACCCGGACGAGGGCGAGTCGTACGTGCTGTTCCGCCCCGCCGGCTGATCGACGAGGGCCTGGACCGAATGGCGTTCGGCCCATTAGCGTCGAGGGCATGAACACCGAGGTCTGCGCCACGTTCGGGATCGAGTTCCCGCTGTTCGCCTTCAGCCACTGCCGCGACGTCGTCGCCGCCGTCACCAACGCCGGCGGCTTCGGCGTCCTCGGCGCCGTCGCCTACACCCCCGACCGGCTGGAGGAGGAGCTGCGCTGGATCGACGACCACGTCGGCGCCCGCCCCTACGGCGTCGACGTCCTCGTCCCCGGCAAGATCGACGAGTCCGCCGAGCGCGCCGGACGCGGCGAGGGCGGCCTCGACACCATGCTCGCCGCGGTCCCGCAGGAGCACTGGGACTTCCTCATCGGCCTGTTCGCCAAGTACGACGTCCCGCTGCCCGACTTCGAGAAGGCCAAGAAGTCCAACTCCCGCGGCGGCACCTCGGTCACCAAGGAGGGCGCGACCGAGCTGATCGACGTGTCCCTCGCCCACCCGATCCGGCTCATCGCCAGCGCCCTCGGCACCCCGCCGCCGATCATGGTGGAGAAGGCCAAGGCCGCCGGGATCCCCGTCGCCGCGCTCGTCGGCACCGCCGAGCACGCCCGCCGCCAGGTCGCCGCCGGCGTCGACCTCGTCATCGCGCAGGGCGGCGAGGCCGGCGGGCACACCGGCGAGATCTCCACGATGGTGCTGGTCCCGGAGGTCGTCGACACCGTCGCGCCGGTACCCGTCCTCGCCGCCGGCGGGATCGCCACCGGACGGCAGATGGCCGCTGCGCTCGCCCTCGGCGCGTCCGGCGTCTGGTGCGGCTCGGTGTGGCTCACCACCGAGGAGGCCGAGACGGCCCCCGCGGTCAAGGAGAAGATGCTCGCCGCCACCTCCCGCGACACCATCCGGTCGCGGTCGCGCACCGGCAAGCCCGCCCGCCAGCTCAGGTCCGCGTGGACCGAGGAGTGGGAGGGCCCGGGCAGCCCCGGCCCGCTCGGCATGCCGCTGCAGATGATCGTCGCCGAGGGCGCCATGCGGCAGATCACGAAGGTGGCCGAATCCGGCAACCCCGGCGCCCGCGCGCTCGCCAACTACTTCGTCGGCCAGTGCGTCGGCCTGATGAACACCGTCAAGCCCGCCCGCCAGGTCGTCTACGACATGGTCGAGGAGTTCGCGGGCGCCGTCGACCGCCTCAACACCCTCACCTCCGCCGACTGACCGCCCCCGCTCTCCGCGGCGGCTCGGCTGGACGGCGGCCTGATCCGGACACCGCGGCGGCGGAGCACCCCTCCGCCGTCGCGTGACGGCGGTGCGTGATCGCCCTACGCTTCCCAGCAGGCAACCAGATCCGCTCCCCGCCGCCAGGGAAGGCAAGCCGTGGGCAACCCCCGACCCGCCCCCGAATCCGGACGCGGCCTGTTCGCGCTCTTCGACTGGATGACCGGCCCCCTCCCCCGCCGGCTGGACGCGCGGCCCTTCCCGCTGCTCGTCCTCGAACCCGGAGACGGCGCGGCCGACCCCGGCGCGCACCTCGACGAGTTGAGGCGCGCCGCCGTGCAGATGACGCTCCCGGCGATCGCGCCGCCGCTGCCGGACCCGCCGCCCGACGCACCCGGCGCCGACCCCGGCACCGCCGGCGACCTGGCCGCCATCGCGCTCGTCGACACCGTCTCCGAACCGCTGACCTGGACCCAGACCCACTCCCAGTCCGGCCGCCGCCGCTTCCCCCGCTCCGACCTCGTCCAGTCGATCCAGGCCGCCGCCACCGAGGACGGGTCCCCCGGCGGCCCGCCGTACGACTGCCGTCCCGCCATCGCCGTGGGCCGCTGGAAGCAGGCCGCGCTGCCCTTCGGCTGGCGCGGCGGCCCCGTGCAGACACCGCTGTGGTGGACCGTGCTCGGCGCACTCACCCTCACCCTGCTCGGCGGCCTCTTCCAGCAGACCCGGCCCGGCGTGCTGGTCAACGCCTTCGAGGGCGTCGGCGCGCTCGCCCTGCTGGTCCTGGTGATCTACCGGTTCTGGCTGCCCGTCATGTGCCGGTTCGGATTCGGCAGCCGGTACCACTGGTTCACCCACACCTCGTTCTTCGCCGTCCTCGGCGACGGTGACGACGGCGGCGACGACAGCGGCCTCGAAGGCAGGCTGCACCGCGTCTTCGAACGGCTCAGCAAACCCGACGCCGCCCGCTTCCTGCTCCAGATCAAGACGTTCGCGCTACTGGAAGACATCCGCGACCAGCACCGCAAGGCCACCCCCAGCCTGCGCGGCTTCAAGCGCACCAGCCCGCCCGTGGTGTTCCTGCGCGACGCCGGCCGCCGCAACGGCGGCCTCGCCCTCCTGTCGGCGATGAGCGACATCCGCGCCCGGCGCAGCGAGTTCCAGCCGCTGCTGGTCGTCGCGTCCGTCGACGCCGCCACCCGCGACGAGCTCGGGCCCGCGCCGTCCGGCGGCACCCCCAGGGAGCGCTACGAACGCTGGCGCTCGTCCCTCGGCACCGACCAGGGGCCCAGCGAGTCCGTCCGGCTGCCCTGGCTGCTGCGGATCCCCGTCACCGGCGACCCCGCCGCCGAACGCACCGGCGAGGGCGCCCCCGCCTTCACCGCCCGGCACCGCCCCCCTTGGACGTGGGTGTGGTCATGGGCCGCGCTCGCCGCCACCGTCTTCATCTGCGCCGCGTCCCTCATCGGCCTGCACGAGGTGAAGCAGCGCACCTACTGCCAGGTGGGCTGGCCGATCGGCTGGAACAGCGACACCCGGGCGAAGACCGGCACCGACGGCCACCACCAGGAATGCGTCGGCGTCTCCACCCACGGCGTCCGCTTCGAACGGCGCGCCGCGAGCATCAGCATGACCGGCGCGCCCCTCGCCCCCGACCCCCGCCACACCGGCGCCCGGCTCACCATCGCCGACCTCCAGCGGCGCATCGACGACGAGAACCACAAGGTCGAGACCGGCCGCGAACCCTACGTGACGATCGTCTACGCGGGCGTCTTCACCACCGCGCCCGGCCCCGACCAGGCGCAGCTGACCGTCAGCAGCATCCACGAACTGGCCGGCGCGCACCTCGCGCAGCTCCACAACAACGAGAACGGCGGCGGCTCCGTCGACAACCCGCTGAAGATCCGGCTGCTGCCCGCCAACACCGGGCAGGACATGGCGTTCGCCCCCGAGACCGCCGACCGCATCCTGGACCTCGCCCGGAAGGACCCGACGATCGTCGGCGTCGTCGGCCTCGGCCGCAACACCGCCAAGTCCGCCGAGGCCATCCGGCGGCTCGACGCCGCCGGGCTGCCCGTCCTGGACACCGTCAACTCCTCCGACGCCCTGCCCACCCTCCCCCGCTACTACGGCCTCGCCGCCACCGACCACGACGAGGCCCTCGCCACCCGGTACGTCATCGACCGGGAACTGCGCGGCCGCCCGTCCGAGCGCATGCTCCTCGTCCAGCGCGACTCCAGCACGTCCGACGCCTACAGCAGCGAGATCGCCGGCGACATCCGCAGCACGATGGCCGGCCACCCCATCGACACCCTCGACTACGGGCAGAACGAGATCGGCGCCGAGGTCCGGCAGAAATGCGAGAGCACCCCGTACTCGCTGGTGTACTTCGCCGGCCGCGCGGAGGACCTCCCCCGGCTGCTGTTCGGCCTCAGGGAGGGCGGGTGCGCCGGGCACCGCCTGCTGCTGTTCGCCGGCGACGACGTCTCGAAGTCGCAGGTCGCCATGGGCTCCCCGGAGGCCCAGGTGCCGCCGAACGTCGTCCTCTACTACCCGACGTTCGTGCACATGCCCAACCTGGTCGCCGAGAACGCCGAGGAGGACAGCGGCTTCTTCCGCCTCGCCCAGTCGGCGCTCGGCATCGGCGGCGCGCACCCGGAGCGCGACCCGCTGCTCGTGGACGGCCAGATGGCCCTCGCCTACGACGCCGGCCTCGCCCTGTCCGACGCCGCCCAGTACGCCTACCACGACCTCGGCGTCGACAAGGACGGCGCGCGCCCCGTCGCGGGCAGCGCCACCGTCACCACCGGCGCCGTCCTCCCCGAGCTGCGGCGCGTCCAGGAGCAGTACGCCGCCACAGGCGACATCGACTTCCACGGTGACAACCACCGGCAGAACGCCACGGACAACCGCGGCCTGACCATGATCAGGGTCGTCGCCGGAGCCGGCGGGAAGCCGGAGGCGGCGCCCTACTGCGGACGCCTGAACGGCGCCAAGAAAGCACCCGGCCTACACGCCTGCCACAACTGACCTCGGTCCTGGACGGGATGGTGCGACGGGGGGCCGGAGGCGCGCCGTTTATTGGAGCCATTGGGTTGCGCAGGTTATGTCATCTCCTTTCTATGGTTGCGGGTAAGTGCGTTCCTGAAGCGAGGGGCAGTTCACTTTCGTCGCGTCGCGCTTTGGCGAAGCGGTTGTGCGGCATGGCGAACGGAAACATCGGCTGGCGGGACGGGTAGAGACGCCGGGGCGAGAAGAGACGCCGTATCGGGCAGCGTCTTGGAGACATCGACCGGCGCATTGGTCACAGGGGCGTTCGTGTGGTGGGGTGGCGCTGGCGTACGGGGCCGCCCCTCCAAAGTCAAGGGCGCCTACGGCGTCGCTTCGCGATGGACTTCGTCCACCCTTGACTTTGGAGCCTCTGCGGCCCCTGAGGCAGCGCTTAAGGGGCAGGCTCCGCCTGCCCCGCCCCGGTCGCGCCACCCCACCACCCACCCACGTACGCGTGTTCGCAAACCCCCACAAAACGACAATCGACACCTTTCTTCAGAGCACCGAAATAAAGGGCCGCTGAGCCGACATTTGTCGGCCACGTAGGGTATGCTTTACCTATGCAATCAGTGACGGTCGACCTTGAGGCTGCGTCCACCGCGCAATTGGTGGACGCGGTCTCGGCGATCGCCGCTGAACTCGCCCAGCGAGAAGCCCCGGAATCGGCGGCCGCGTGCCTGGAACTCACCGAGACTCTCGCGGCTGCGGCCGATATGCAGGAAAGCGCCCTGGCCGGTTTCATCCGCCGCGTCGATGCCACTGGGGAGCAGAAGCGGTGGGGGTTCCCCTCCACGCGGGCGTGGCTGCGGTCGCGGTTGGGGATGCGGGAGAACCGCACCACCGAACGCCTCATCCTCGCCCGCCAGCGGCACCGCCTCCCCCAGGTCGCCGAACGCCTCGCCGCCGGGGAACTGTCGTATGGGTACGCGGCGACGGTCGCGCAGAGTGTGGCGCGGCTGGAGGACACCGACTGCGCTCAGGCCGAGACCACCCTGCTGAGCTTCGTTGACCAAGGGTTCTCGGCGGCGAAGGTGGGGGTGTTCGGCCGCCGCATCTGTGACGTGATCGCCGAACGCGACGGCACCGAAACCGCCCCCGGCCAGGACGCCAGCGCGGCTACGCCAAATCCTGGATCACCAGCACCGGGTCCCTGGACGGCGGCCGCTACATCAAGGGCTGGCTGAACGCCGAAGACGCCGCCATCTGGGACGGCACTCTCGCTCCGCTGGCCAAGCCGGCCGGGCCCGACGACCACCGCGACATCGGCGAACGCACCGCCGCCGCGCTGTCCAGCGTCCTGTCCGGCGGACACAAAGCCACCAAGGTCACCGTCATCTGCGACCTGGACACCCTCACCGGCGGCAACACCCCCGCCCGCCTCACCGACGGCACACCCATCCCCGCCGCCCAAGCCCGCCGCATCGCCCTAGCGGCCGGAGTCTCACCCCTCCTGCTCGGACGCGGCCACACGCCCCTGTACCTCGGGTACCGGGAACGGTTCGCCAGCACCGCCCAACGGCAAGTACTGGAGACCCTGTACCCGACCTGCGCGGTACGGGAATGCGAGATCCCCGGGACGCTGTGCGAAGTCGACCACGTCAACGGCTGGGCACTCGGCCACTCACCCACCGACATCGACCAACTCGCACTCACCTGCGGATGGCACAACCGCTTCAAACACACCAGCCCCCACCAGATCGCCATCAGCAAAGATCCCGACGGGCGATACGTCTACCGGTTGCTACCACCACCGGGCGCCCGATCAAGAACCCGGAGTGGCAGCGGACCACCGGGGCCGTTCGGCCCACCCGACACCACCATCAACTGGGCCGCATAACCCACCCCGCCCTCCACACCACCGGTTCGCCCGAATCCACCCCGGATCTCGGGCGAACCGGCATGCCCACTGACCAAGACTCCGTGGTCACGACACACAACACTCGGCCCGACCTCACCCCCCACACCGCTGCTTGGCGGGAGGTGATCGGCTTGGTTGCGGGCCTGATGCTCGGGTTCCGATGGTTGCAACACTGGGCCTGCCGAGGGACGTTGCCGACGGGATCGGAGAAACGGCCATGGCAGCGCGGGATCCGATCGCCGAGCCGCTGTCCAGCCCCAGCGGCGTGCCACTGACTGCGCTCACCTGGGCGGACGTGCGGGGTCGTGTGGCCGCCCAGGAGACGCATCTTCTCGCCACATCGGGGCAGGGCGGACGGCCGCATGTAGTGCCCGTGCTGGGCGTCTGACTTGATGGCACTGTCTGCCGAGCTTTTCCCGGCCAAGTATCCGTGGTGGCGCCCGGTCGTCAGCGGTGGGGAGTTAGCGCCGAACTCCTCCGCCCCGAGTTGTTCGGCCTCCCATACGGAAGACGGCGGTGGGGTGGCGCGACCGGGGCGGGGCAGGCGGAGCCTGCCTCTAAGCGCTGCCTCAGGGGCCGCAGAGGCTCCAAAGTCAAGGGTGGACGAAGTCCATCGCGAAGCGACGCCGAAGGCGCCCTTGACTTTGGAGGGGCGGCCCCGTACGCCAGCGCCACCCCACCGCACGAACACCCCTCCTACCTTTCCGCGAACACCCTCCCCGCCATCCCCAAATCCCCGAATAGGCCCCGCGCCGAACACACCATCACACCTGGGTGCCCATCCCATCTCAGATGCTCTCTGCGCACGTCCACCCGCACGTCCACCCGCGCGCATGCCTGCTCACACGCCCGTCCACCACTTCGCCACCGCCCACTCGTGAACTCCGCCACCCCACCGGACCAACCCGCAGCCTCGCCAACCACCAATCCAGCCCGCCAACCCACCAAGGACGCTCCGCCCTACGACACTCTCCCTCCCCCGGCTAGGCCCCCAGCCGCCCCCGAACAGCAGGAAGCCTGCCGGCCGCCCAGCTTCCGTGGTTTAATAAATGTACAGTCATTTATTAATGGAGGTGCGATGGCGGGGCGGCCGCGGGGTGTGGACGACGCGGTGATCCTGCGGGCGGCGGTCGAGGTGATCGGGCGGGTGGGGCCGGCGAAGCTCACGCTCGCGGCGGTCGCCGATGAGGTCGGGCTGGTGCCGGGGACGCTCGTCCAGCGGTTCGGGTCCAAGCGCGGACTGCTGCTGGCACTGGCTGCGCGGTCGGTGCAGGACGCGGAGACGCTGCACGGGCAGGCGCGCGAGGGGCAGCGGTCCGCGCTGGCGGCGCTGCGGGCGTTCGTGACGCGGTCGTGGTCGGCGATGTCCACGCCTGAGCGGTACGCCAATCATCTGGCGTTCCTGTGCCTGGATCTCACCGATCCGGAGTTCCACGAGCATGCGCTCGCCGTGCACGAGGCGAACGGGCGGGTGAT
The DNA here is from genome assembly GCF_039529375.1 of Actinomadura napierensis. Lineage (NCBI taxonomy): Bacteria > Bacillati > Actinomycetota > Actinomycetes > Streptosporangiales > Thermomonosporaceae > Actinomadura > Actinomadura napierensis. The sequence continues at coordinate 25,350 of NZ_BAAAMR010000040.1, read as the reverse complement.
CGAGATGCTGCTCGACGAGGCGGTGTCCGACGGCGGGCTCCGGGCGGGGACGGACACCGGGGTGCTGGCCGGGACGATTCAGGCCGTCGTCGCGGGGGCCGGGCTCACGTGGGCCCTCGATCGGCGGGGGACGCTGCCCGAGCGGCTCGGACGGGAACTGGACAACGCCCTGGCACCGTATCTCCGCTGAGGAGGGATCATGGAGAAGCGTCCGCTCGCCGGCAAGGTCGCGCTGGTCGCCGGGGGAACGCGGGGCGGAGGGCGGGGCATCGCCGTCCAGCTCGGGGTCGCGGGCGCGACCGTCTACGTCTCCGGGCGCAGCAGCGGGTCGGCGGGCTCCGACCTCGGGCGCGCGGAGACCATCGAGGAGACCGCCGCGCTGGTCGACGCCGCCGGCGGGACGGGCATCGCCGTCCGCGCCGACCACGGCGATCCGGATCAGGTCCGCGCGCTCGTCGACCGGATCGCGGCGGACCGGGACGGGCGGCTCGACGTCCTGGTCGACTCGGTGTGGGGCGGCGATCCGCTGACCGACTGGGAGCATCCGCTGTGGGAGCAGGACCTCGACCGGGGCCTGCGGCTGCTGCGGCGCGCCGTGGAGACCCATGTGATCACCAGCCGGTTCGCCCTGCCGCTGATGGTCGCGCGCGAGAGCGGGCTGGTGGTGGAGGTGACCGACGGGAACACCGCACGGTACCGGGGCTCGTTCTTCTACGACCTGGCGAAGTCCGCGGTGATCCGGCTGGCGTTCGCGCAGGCCGCCGAGCTGAGGCCGCACGGGGTCGCCGCGCTGGCGATCACGCCGGGGTTCCTGCGGTCGGAGGCCGTCCTCGACCATCTCGGCGTGACCGAGGAGAACTGGCGGGACGGCGCGGTGAAGGACCCGCACTTCGCCTACTCCGAAAGCCCGGCCTACCTGGGACGGGCGGTCGCGGCCCTGGCCGCGGACCCGGACGTCATGGCCAAGTCCGGGCGGGCGCTGGCCACCTGGGGCCTGTACGGGGAGTACGGGTTCACCGACGTCGACGGGACGCAGCCGGACTTCGCCGCGCACTGGGCGGACGCGCTCGTGGACGAGTACGGGCCGCTCGGCGATCCGCTCTAGCGCGATACGTCGATGACGAGCCGGTCGTCCTCGACGGCGACGGCGGTGCCGAACTCGGCGCACGCGGCGGTGAAGCGGCCGGTGATCCAGTCGCGGTCGGCGCCGGCGGCGAGGCGGGTGCGGGCGAAGTCCAGGCGGAGCGGGACGGCCTCGACGCGGGAGAGGCCGTCGCCGCCGAGCCGGGCCAGGAACAGCAGGCCGAGGTCGTTGCGGAGGAACTCGGACACCGCGTAGTCGTCGATGAAGTCGCCCATGTCGAACAGGACCGGCGGGGCGACGCCGTGGAAGACGTGCGCCGAACTCCCCGCGACCAGGGACGCGCCCGCGTCCACCAGGTCCCCGGCCGCGCGGCGGACGTGGCGGAGGGGCTCCTCGGTCATGTTCGGGCCCCAGTGCGGCAGGGCCAGGACGAGATCGTTCGACCGGGCGAGGGCGCGGATCTCGTCCCGCAGCCAGGCGTCGGTCCCGTGCCGGAGGTCGGCGAACGCGACGCCCGGACGGTCCGGCCCGGCGGCGAAGTCCGGCGGGTGGTCGGTGACTCCGACGACCGCGACGCGTAGGCCGCCGGCCTCCAGGATCACCGGCGTCCGGGCCTCGCGGACGCCGGGGCCCGCGCCGACCGTCCGGACGCCCGCCGCGCCGAGGTGCGCGAGCGTGTCCGCCAGGGCGTCCTCGCCGAAGTCGAGCGCGTGGTTGTTGGCGAGCGTCACGCAGTCGACGCCGAGGTCGGCGAGCGCCTCGACGGCTTCGGGAGGCGCGCGGAAGTGGAACGGCTTGCCGGGCGCGTCCCACGGTCGTCCGCGGCCGGACACGCAGCATTCGAGGTTCAGCAGGGCGAGGTCGGCTTCGTGGAAGACGTCCCGCACGCCTCGGGAGAACAGGCCGTGCGGGCCGGCCGCGCCGATCCCGTCGGCCACACCGCGCCCGAGCATCGTGTCGCCCGCGAGCGCCACCGTGATCGTCATCGGTTCCTCCTCCCCTACTGCCGGTCTTACCCGGTGCGCGCCATACCTCCCCGCGGGGGGACGGGCGGCCGGTCAGCCGACGTGGAAGCCGACGCCGCCGCGGGCGTTCATGTCGGCGAGGATGCCGGTGATGGGCGTGAAGTGCTGGACGCCCCAGGCCGAGCCGACCAGGGTCGTCCCGTTGACGACCGGGGAACCGGAGTCGCCCGCCCCGGTCCAGATCGCCGTCAGGACAGGGGGCGGCCCGGGCCCTTGTTGATCTGCGCGATGAACAGCTGCGCGAGCGCGTGCTGGCCGGCGGCCGTCGGGTGGAAGCTGCGCGGCTCGGCCTCCAGCGCCGACAGGTTCAGCGCCAGCCCGTTCATGTACGGGTCGGGGCTGCCCGCCTCGTGGCCGGCGAACGCGCTGTAGGCGTCGACGAACTCGACGCTGCCCCGGCCGTGCCGGGCCGCGATCCGCCGGTCCTCCTCGGCCGCCGACTGCCGGACGAGCTGCCCGAGCTCGTAGGCGCGGGCGTTCAGCCACTGCTGGTCCGAGACCGTGATGTTGTCCCCGCCGACCCCTTGGACCTCGGAGAACGCCTTCGGGTACCCCATCACGATCACCCGCGCGTCCGGCGCCTTCGCGGTGATCTTCGCCAGCAGGGCGGGCAGGTCCTGGCGCAGCTTCGCCATCCGGCCCGCGATGTCCTTGCCCTGCTCGGTGCAGCTGTGGCTCCACGGCAGATGCACCACGCAGCCGCCGAGCACCTTGGAGAAGCCGACGTCGTTGCCGCCGATGCTGAGCGTCACCAGGCTGGTTCCGGCGTTGAGGCGGTCGATCTGCGGGGGCTCGCCGTACCGCCCCTTCAGCACGTCGGCCGTCTTGGCGCCCGAGCACGCCCAGAACGCGGAGCCCTTGGCGAAGTGGAACGTCCGCGCCACCTCGTAGTAGTACGCCTTGGACGTCCGGTGGCAGCGCTCCAGGGGGTTGCGGTCGGCGACCGTCGCCTCGGCGCCGACGCCCGCCGAGTAGGAGTCGCCGAGCGCGACGTACGCGCCGCGTGCGGCCGCCTCGGCCGGCACGACCTGCTTCTCCTTCGCCACGACGGGGTCGGCGCGCACCGGCGGCTTCGGCCGGGGGCAGCCGCCGCCGAACGCCTTGCACCGCGCGGCCGGCATCGCCACCAGCGGAACCACCGCGAGGGCCAGCAGCCCTACCAGGACGAGGACGGCGAGTCCCCGCTCGCCGAGACGCTCCCGCAGCCGACGCGGCCAGGACCCGAGGGTCATCGTCCTCCTCGCGCACCGTGGACGCCGCGGCGTCCGCCTTTACAATGTAGATCCGTTCATGGGACGCGGGCGGGGCGTCGCGCGTTCCCGGAGAACCACCATACGTGCGGCCGCGCTCATCCGGTGCCGGGCGGCGGCAGCGGAAGCCACATGACGGCGCGCGGCCCGAGCGCGTGCAGGCCCGCCTCGATCTCCGCGTCCCAGTAGGCTCTGATGCCCGGCCCCCAGCGCTCTTCGGGCAGGTCGGCGAACCCGTTGCGGGCGTACCAGGGGCCGTTCCACGCGACGTCGCGGAACGTCAGCAGGCTCACTCCCGGGGAGCCGTGCGCGGCCGCGCGTTCCGTCACCGCCCGCAGCAGGCGCGTGCCGATCCCCCGGCCCACGAGGTCGGCGTGCACGGAGATCTGCTCCAGGTGGGTCGCGCCGTCCACCTCCTCGACGGCCGCGAAGCCGACCGGCGGATCTCCGGCCACCAGGAACTCGGCGCCCTTCTCGATCATGTGCTCGGCGATCGTTGGGCCGGGCGGGAACACGATCCCGATCGGCTGGAACAGCCGGTCCCCCGAGTTCTCGATGGGCGGCAGCCCGGCCAGATCGTCGGGCCGCGCGAGGCGAACGTCGTACTCCATCGCGCGAGCGTAGAACGCCGGGCGAAAGTCATGCCTCCCATTTACGACCAGGCAAAACGGGTTGCCGCCGCACCGCGCCCGATGCGACGGTGTCCGGCATGACGACGGTACGGCTGCTGGAGGTCGAGGACTGGTCCTTGTACCGGTCCGTCCGCCTGACGTCCCTGGCCGACGCGCCCGAGGCCTTCTGCTCCACCCTCGCGCGCGAGGAGGCGTTCACGCCCGACGTCTGGCGGGACCGGCTCAGCGCCCGCAACACCTACCTCGCCGAGACCGCCGACGGCCCGGGCGGCCTGGTCGCCGTCGTCCCCGAGGAGGACGGGACGGCCGAGCTCGTCGGCATGTGGGTGGCGCCCGCCGCGCGCGGCCGGGGCGTCGGCGATCTCCTGGTGCGCGCCGCGCTGGACTGGACGGCCGAGCACGGCCTCCCCGAGCTGCGGTTGTGGGTCGTCGAGGGCAACCGCCGCGCGGAACGCCTGTACTCCCGGCACGGCTTCGCACGGACCGGCGACACGCAGCCCCACCGTCCCGGCGAGGAACAGTTCGAGATGGCGCACGTCCTGGCCGGGCCGTAGAACCCAGGCCGTAGAACCAGGCCGTAGTACGCCGTCAGCCGGCCGCGTTCCTTTCCAGGAACGACAGGACCTCCGGCAGGATGAGGTCGAGCCGGAGGAACGCGTCGGAGTGCCCGCAGCCGGGGAGCTCCACCAGCCGGGCGTTCGGCACGGCCTCGGCGGTGCGGCGGATCTCGGGGAGCCGCGCATCGCCGTCGCCGGTGATCAGCAGCACCGGCACGTCCGTCCCGGCCAGCGTGTCGATGACGCCGCGGCGGCGGGAGATCGCGGTGGTCAGCGCGGCGAGGGCCCACGGATCGGCCGCCAGCATCATCTCGCGCATCCAGCCGGGCACCTCGCCCCTCGGCTCCAGCCAGTCGACGAACGGCGCGACGCCCCGGCTGCGGAACAGCTCGGCCTCGTCCTCGACCTCGGCGGGGGCGACGTCGACGTCGCAGGCGTGGGCACCGCCGGTGATCATGCAGGTGATCCGCTCCGGACGGCGGGCCAGCAGGTGCAGCCCGATGACACCGCCCATCGAGGCGCCCCAGTAGGCCGCCCTCTCCACGCCTTCGGCGTCCAGCACGGCGACGACGTCCTCCACCTGCCGGTCGAGGCGGTAGGCGGCGGCGTCATGGGGCGCGTCGCTGTCGCCATGGCCGAGCGCATCGATCAGGACGAGCCGGTGGTTCCCCGCGAGGGCGTCGACGTGGCCGCCGGAACGCCAGGTGGTGCGGTCGCCGTAGAACCCGTGCACCAGGACGAGCGGCGGCCCGTCCCCCACGACCTCGTACGCGATCCGGAACCCGTCGCGGCGAACTGTTCGCATTGTCCGATTCTGCCGGGCACCGTGATCGACGGGTACCGGATTTCCGGGCGGCGGGCGGGGTTACCTGACGCCGGCCTCCTTCATCTCGCGGAGTTCGCGCTTGAGCTCCTTGATCTCGTCGCGGAGCCGGGCGGCGAGCTCGAACTGCAGGTCGGCGGCGGCCTGGTGCATCTGCTCGGTCATCTGCTCGATGAGGCCCTCCAGCTCCTCGCGGGGGCGCTCGCCGACCAGGTCGGCGGCATGCCGGCCGACTTCCTTGGTGCGGGACGCGAGGCCGGGGACGGGCGCCTTGCCGCGGCTCTGCTGGCGGCCGGCGCCGCCGATGAGGGTCTCGGTGTCGGCGTCCTCGCGGGCGAGGGAGTCGAGGATGTCGGCGATCCGCTTGCGCAGCGCCGTCGGCTCGATGCCGTGCTCGGTGTTGTAGGCCTGCTGCTTGGCGCGGCGCCGGTTCGTCTCGTCGATCGCGCGCTCCATCGACGGGGTGACGGTGTCGGCGTACATGTGCACCTGACCGGAGACGTTGCGGGCGGCGCGGCCGATCGTCTGGATGAGGGACGTCTCCGAGCGCAGAAAGCCCTCCTTGTCGGCGTCCAGGATCGCCACCAGCGACACCTCGGGCAGGTCGAGGCCCTCGCGCAGCAGGTTGATGCCGACCAGCACGTCGAACTCGCCGGCGCGCAGCTCGCGCAGCAGCTCGATGCGGCGCAGCGTGTCGACCTCGCTGTGCAGGTAGCGGACCTGGATGCCGAGTTCGAGGAGGTAGTCGGTGAGGTCCTCGGACATCTTCTTGGTGAGGGTGGTGACCAGGACGCGCTCGTCGCGCTCGGTGCGCAGCCGGATCTCGTGGATCAGGTCGTCGATCTGGCCCTTGGTCGGCTTGACGACGATCTCCGGGTCGATCAGGCCGGTGGGGCGGATGACCTGCTCGACGACGTCGCCCTTGACCCGGTTCATCTCGTAGGAGCCGGGCGTCGCCGACAGGTAGACGGTCTGGCCGATGCGGTCGAGGAACTCCTCCCACTTCAGCGGCCGGTTGTCCATCGCGGACGGGAGCCGGAAGCCGTGCTCGACCAGCATCCGCTTGCGGGACGCGTCGCCCTCGTACATCGCGCCGATCTGCGGGACGGTCTGGTGCGACTCGTCGACGACGAGGAGGAAGTCCTCGGGGAAGTAGTCGAGGAGGGTGTTGGGCGCGGTGCCGGCGTCGCGGCCGTCGATGTGCCGGGAGTAGTTCTCGATGCCGGAGCAGGTGCCGACCTGGCGCATCATCTCAATGTCGTAGGTGGTGCGCATCCGCAGCCGCTGCGCCTCGAGCATCTTGCCCTGCCGCTCCATGGCGGCGAGGGTCTCCTCCAGCTCGGCCTCGATGTCGCGGATCGCGCGCTCCATCCGCTCGGGGCCGGCGACGTAGTGGGAGGCGGGGAAGACGTACAGCTCCTCGTCCTCGGTGATGACCTCGCCGGTGAGGGGGTGCAGGGTGGCGAGCTTCTCGATCTCGTCGCCGAACATCTCGATCCGGACGGCGAGCTCCTCGTACTGCGGGATGATCTCGATGGTGTCGCCGCGGACCCGGAAGGTGCCGCGGGTGAACGCCAGGTCGTTGCGGGAGTACTGCATGCCGACGAGCTGGCGGAGCAGGTCGTCGCGGTCGATCTCCTGGCCGACGCGCAGCCGGACCATCCGGTCGACGTACTCCTGCGGGGTGCCGAGGCCGTAGATGCACGACACCGACGCGACGACGATGGTGTCGCGGCGGGTGAGCAGCGAGTTGGTCGCCGAGTGCCGCAGCCGGTCGACCTCGTCGTTGATCGAGGAGTCCTTCTCGATGTAGGTGTCGGTCTGCGGGATGTACGCCTCGGGCTGGTAGTAGTCGTAGTAGGAGACGAAGTACTCGACGGCGTTGCCGGGCATCATCTCGCGCAGCTCGTTGGCGAACTGGGCGGCCAGCGTCTTGTTCGGCTGCATGACCAGCACGGGCCGCTGGAGCTTCTCGACCAGCCACGCGATGGTGGCGGTCTTGCCGGTGCCGGTGGCGCCCAGCAGCACCGAGTCGGCGTCGCCGCGCTCGACGCGCCCGGCCAGCTCGGCGATGGCCTGCGGCTGGTCGCCCGACGGCGTCATCTCGGTGACGACCTCGAACGGCGCCACGCGGCGCCGCAGGTCCGTGATCGGCCGCATGATCGCCTCTCCCCCTGGGTCTTCCCTCACTTGCCGCCCACTCTATGCAGCAGGTACGACAATCGCGGACCCTCCGATATTTCCGCAGGTCAGACCGGCAGGCAGGGGATCATGAGGCGGGCAGCGGCAGCCGGGCGCGGACGGCGTAGCCGCCGCCGCGCGGGCCTGCCTCGAAGCTGCCGCCGAGGGCGGTGACCCGCTCGCGCAGCCCGACCAGGCCGTGCCCGCCGCTCGGCAGGTCGTGCGCGGGCGGCGCGGTGGGCGGCTCGTTGGCCACCTCCACCTCGATGGCCTCGGGCAGCAGCCCGAGATCGACGCGGGTGTCGGCGGCGCCGGCGTGCTTGTGCACGTTGGTCAGGGCCTCCTGGACGAGCCGGTAGAGCGTCCGGCCCACCGCGGACGGCATGGGACGTTCCACCCCGCGGACGGACAGGACGACGCGCAGCCCCGCCGCGCCGGACTGGCCGACCAGCTCGCGCACGTGCGCGAGGGTGACGGCCTCCTGCGGGAGGGCCTCCTCGCCCTGCCGCAGGACGCCGATGACGTGCCGCAGTTCCTCCAGGGCCTGCCGCCCCATGTCGCCGATGACGGCGGCGGTCTCGGCGGCCCGTCCGGGGTCGCGGGCGGCGACGGCCTTGAGCGCGCCGGCGTGGACGACCATGACGCTGATGCGGTTGGCGACCACGTCGTGCATCTCACGGGCGATGCGGGTGCGCTCCTCGCCCCGCGCGCGCTCCGCCAGGAGGTGCTGCTCGCGTTCCAGGCGCGCGGTGCGTTCCTGGAGGGAGGCCAGGAGCTGCTTGCGCGCGCCCATGTAGAGGCCGAGCAGGACGGGCACCGCGGTGAAGGTGGTCCCGAAGATCGCCTGGACGAGGAACGTGTCGTCGCTCGCCGTCGGCCCCGGGAAGGCCAGCCCGGCGGCGTAGCTCAGCGCCGCGATCCCCAGGACGGTGCGGCGGGAGGTGGCGTAGGCGGCCAGCGAGTAAAGGATCACCAGGACGACGAACGCCCCGCCGCCGGTGACGGCGCTGAACGCCGTCGCGAACACCGCCAGCGCGACGGGATGCCGACGCCGCACCACGGTGCTCAGGCCGAGGATGACGCTGCACGCCGAGGTGACGGTGTGCGGCAGCCAGAAGTCCTGGGGGGTGAACCACAGGAAGAGGCCGTCCAGCACGGCGAAGGACACGGCCAGGGTGACGTCCAGCGCGCGTGAACGCCGCGTCGGCCACGCCGCCGACCACCAGCCCCGCAGGTGCATGCGATGAGCCTATAGGCAGGCCAGAGGACCGGAACCTCCCGCGATGGGGACGGCCGGCGCGGGCCGGCTTCGCGCAGGTGACGGCGGTGTGGCCCGCCGGCGCCCGCTGCCCCCTGCGTGCGGGGCTTTCCCGCCGTCCCGGTGCTGTGGTTACGATGACGGCGCCGACTAGGACGGGGTGGCCGCCGACGATGATCCGCTTCGCCAACTGGCTCGGGAAGAACGCCGACGCCTTCATCGCGCTGGTGCTGGCGATCACGGTCGCGGTGCTCGGCCTCGGGGTGAACCTGCCGGACGAGAACGAGATCACCAACAGCGCCATCCTCGCGGTGGTCGGGCTGCTGGCCACGGCGGTGCTGCGCGACCGGGGCCGCCGGATCCCGGTGGAGGCCGAGGTGCGCGACACGCTGCGCGCGTCCTCGTCCACGCTCGACGACCTGCGCGGCAAGCTGGCGCACATCGAGCAGTTCGAGGACGTGCTGGCGGGCACCAAGCGGGCGCTGGACGAGACGGCGGTCGTCCGCGTGATCAGCGGCGGGCAGGTCGGGCAGGTGCTGGAGGAGGCGCGGCGCGACACCGACCGGTGGTTCTTCAAGGGCGGCACCGGGACCTACATCCGCGCCAAGACGCTCCCGGAGTGCGTGGCGGCCGCCCGCAGGGAGCGCCGCACGCTGCTGTTCCGGATGGAGATCCTGGACCCGACCGACGTGGAGGTGTGCGAGGCGTACGCCCGTCACCGCCGGTCGGTGTCGGACGCACCGGACGCGACGGGCGAGAAGTGGACGCTGGAGCGCACCCGCAAGGAGGCGTACGCGACGCTGCTGGCGGCGTGCTGGCACAAGCAGCGCTTCGCGATGCTCGACATCGACATCGGCCTGGCGCGAACGATGACGACGCTGCGCTACGACCTGGCGGCCTCGCGGCTGGTGGTGACCCGCGACGACCCGCGCGGCGAGGCGCTGGTGGTCGACAGCAACAAGTTCTACTACAGCTGGATGAGCGCGGAGCTGCAGACGAGCCTGGACCAGGCGCGCCGGGTCCCGGTCGAGCAGGCCAGGCTGGCGCCGCTGGACGACGAGCCGACCGTCGAGGAGGTCCGCAAGCTCTTCGAGGTGATCGGCATCGAGCTGGCGCCCTCCTACACCGACCGGGACGTCATCGAGATCATCCGCAAGGCGCTGCGGGCGAAGGACCCCTACGAGTGAGGACGGCGTGACGGGGCGGAGATGAGGTACGACGAGATCCAGGGGGACATCCGCGCGGGCAGGGCCGCGCGGACACTGCCGGCGTGGGCCGTGCGGGTCCTGGAGGACGTCGCGGCGGGCCGCTCGCCGGTTCCGGCGGTGCGCCATCCCCTGGGCTTCCTGTGCCTCCCGGTGGAGCGCAGCGGCGATCTGGGGGTGTGCCTGCACATCTGGACGCCGGAGGTGCGGCCGGCCCCGTCCACGACGTCGCCGGTGCACTGCCACAGCTGGGACCTGCTCAGCTTCGTGCTGTACGGGACGGTGCGCAACGTCCGGATGGACGTGCGGGAGGGGCCCGGCGAAGCGGGCGGGGCCGCGCCCGGCAGCGCGGGGCAGGTCTTCGAGGTCGTGAGCCGGGGGGAGGTGGACGAGCTGAGGGCGACGGGCCGGGCCGTCCGCTACCGTCCCGGGCCCTCGGCGGCGCACCGGACCGGTGAGTCGTACACGCTGCCCGCCGGGGTGTTCCACAGCACGCTCATCGAGGACGGGCTGGACGCGGCGACGGTGGCCCTCGGGCGGCAGACGCCCGGTGGCGGCGACCTCTCGCTCGGGCCGCTGGACGTCCCGACGCACCAGGTGCGCCGTGCTCGCAGCGATCCGGACGACACGGTGCGGGCGCTGCTGCGGTCGGCGCGCCGGGTCGCCGCCGCGCATCCCGGGCCCAGCACCCGCACCGCGTCCGTGTCCCAGGAACCGCCGTCCCTGTCCCACGAACCACCGTCCCTTTCCGAGGAACCCTCCGGCCCGTACGGGCGCCGGTGCCGCTCGGCCCGCCGGTAGGCGGGCATGGACACGACTGGAGAGGTCCGATGAGAACCAGCGCCCCGTCCCCGCCCCTCCCGGTCGATCTCGCCGAGGCCCGGCGGGTGGCGGTCGAGGCGGCGGAGGCCGCGGGGACGCTGCTGCGGTCCCGGGTGGACGGGCCGGTGGACGCCCGTCCGAAGGGCTCCGCCGGGGACGTGGTGACGGAGCTGGACACGGCCGCCGAGGCGCTGATCCTGGAGCGGCTGCGGGCCGCGTACCCGGGGCACCGCATCATCGCGGAGGAGTCCGGGATCCTGGAGGGCGCGCCGGGCGAGGAGATGGTGTGGCTGGTCGATCCACTGGACGGCACCAACAACGTCGCCATCGGCATGCCGGTGTACGCGGTCGGCCTGGCGCTGTGTGCGCGCGCGGAGCCGGTGCTCGGCGTCGTCCATGACCCGGTGACGGGACGCACCTGGTCGGCGCTGCACGGCAAGGGCGCTCTGGGCCCGGACGGGGCGCCGCTGACACTGCCGGAGCGGCCGAGGCCCGGGCGCGAGGACAACCCGGTGCTGGCGTGGACGCAGGGGCATCAGGTGCGGCCGGACGACGCCGCGGCGTTCCGGCTGCGGTCCGGTGTGGAGGCCCGGTGCGCGCGGATGCTGCAGCTGTGGGCGCCGCTGGTGGGGTGGGCGATGCTGGCGCGCGGCGACATCGACGGGTTCGTGGGGTATCTGCCGGAGATCGTGGACCTTCCCGCGGGGGCGCTGCTGGCGGCGGAGGCGGGCGCGGAGCTGCGGCGCCTGGACGGGGAGCCGTACGAGCTGGGCATCGACCGCCCGCCGTCGGAGCTGAGCTTCGTGGCGGCGCGTCCGGAGCTACTCGACCGCCTGCTGGAGACCACGGCCGCGACCGCGACCGCCCTTTGAGCCTCGCGCGACGGCCTGCGCGCGTACGCGTTCAGCGGGTGAGCAGCAGTGTCCCGACCGCGGCGGCGCATCCCAGCACCGCCAGGACCGTTCCCGTCAGGACGAACTTGCGCAGCGGGACGCGCACGTCCCACCGGCGGCACCATTCGAACCACAGCAGGGTGGCGAGCGACCCCCACGGGGTGATGACGGGCCCCACGTTCGTCCCGACGAGCAGTGAGAGCAGCTGGTCCTGGTTGGCCGCCGGTACCGCGGACTCCCCCGCGACATAGGCGGGCAGGTTGTTCAGGACGTTCGACAGGCCCGCGCCGGAGAACCCGGCCCGCAGCGCGCCGGAGACGCCGTCGTCGGCGCCGACGAGCGCCCGCATTGCGTCGTCCAGCCCGTAGCGCTCCAGGGTGGGGACGACGAGGAACAGCCCGGTGACGAAGACCATCAGCTGCCACGGGATGAGCGCGGGGCGCAGCGCCGACCGGTCCCGGACGGCGAACGCGGCGACGGCCACGGCGGCGGCCACGGTCGTGGCGATGCCGAGCTGGACGCCGGTGTGGACGCCCGCGAGGATCGCCCCGATGAACAGCAGGCACGCCAGCCCGGTCGCGGAGAACAGCACCCGGTCCCGGACGGGGACGGGATCCGGCGGGTCGTAGGTGTCCGCGCCGCGCATGCGGCGCCGCCAGTAGAACACCCACAGCAGCGCCATGGTGACGGCCAGCACCGCCGCCTGCGGCAGCCACATGCGGGCCGCGAACTCGGGGGTCTCCAGCGCCACCCGGTCGGCGGCGAGCAGGTTGGTCAGGTTGGAGACCGGCAGCAGGAGGCTGGCGGTGTTGGCCAGCCACACCGTCGTCATGGCGAGCGGCAGGGCGGCTATCCGCGCGCGCGCCGCGAGCGCCAGCATGACGGGTGTGAGCAGTACCGCCGTCGTGTCGAGGTTGAGGAAGACGGTGTTGACCGACGCGAACGCCACGCACAGCAGGAACAGGGCGGCGTAGCGGCCGCGTCCCGCGCGCGCCATCCGCTGCGCGATCGCGTCGAAGACGCCGGCCTCCTTGGTCAGCTCCGCGAGCACGATGATGGCGAACAGGAACAGCAGCAGCGGGGCGATGCGTCCGAGGCTGGACCGGGCGGAGTCGGCGGGCAGCAGGCCGGTCGCGACGAACAGCACGCCGAGCGCCAGCACGCCGATGCGGATCCAGTCGAGAACGCCCAGCGAGCGTGCCGCGCGGGCGGCGGTCTCGATCGGGGGCGACACGCGCGCCATGATCCCATAACCGGCCCGGCGCACCGGCGATCGCCGCCCGGCGGTGGATACTGAGCGCATGACTCCCCCCGGCGGCCCCCCACGGCAGGAGCGTCCCACCGACTTCTTCGTCAGCTACTCGCCCGCCGACGAGCGGTGGGCGTCCTGGATCGCCTGGCAGCTGGAGGCGGCCGGGCACCGGACGATGATGCAGGCGTGGGACTTCGTCCCCGGCACGAACTTCATCGACTTCATGGACCGGGGGCTGTCGGAGGCCAAGGCCGTGGTGGCGGTGCTGTCGCGCAACTACCTGCGCTCGCGGTACGGGCGGCTGGAGTGGATGGCGGCGCTGCGGGCCGATCCCGACGACCCGGCCCGCAAGCTCGTCACGGTGCGGATCGAGGACTGCCCGATCGACGGGCTGCTGTCGACGATCACGTACGTGGACCTCGTCGGCGTCGAGGACCCGGACGAGGCGCGGGGGCTGCTGATGCGGCGCATCCAGGAGGCGCTGGTCGGCCACGCGCGCCCTTCGGACGGCCCGGGCTTCCCGGGGGTCGGGCCGGGCGCCGGCGGCGGCCGTACGGCGATCGTGGGCCGCGTCGAGAACGCCGGATCGGGCGAGGGGGCGCAGGGCGGGCCGGATCCGGCGGGCGAGCGGCCGGCGCGGCGCGCGCCCGTGGCGGCGCCGGCGTTCCCGTCCGCGCGCGGCGGCCACGAGCCCCGCGAGCACCTGAGCGTGCTGCACGTGTCGGGCCCGCGGTTCGGCCGGACGCTCGCCGAGCCGGGCGAACCGACGTCGGCGGCCGAGCTGCAGGACCGCATCTGGAGCGATGTGACGCGGCTGGCCGACGCGGACGTGCCGCGCCCCGACCTGCTGGTCGTCACCGGCAACCTCACCCACTCCGGCAGCCGCAAGGAGTTCGCCGAGGCGCTGTCGTTCCTGACCAGCCTGCGCGCGCTGCTCGGCCTGGAGGCGCAGCGCGTGGTGCTGGTCCCGGGCACGCACGACGTGACGAAGGCGGCCTGCCAGGCCTACTTCTCCAGCTGCGAGGCCGACGACATCGAGCCGCAGCCGCCGTACTGGCCGAAATGGCGGCACTTCGCGAACCTGTTCAAGGAGTTCTACCAGGGCCTGGACTCGCTGATCTTCGACAGCGCGCAGCCGTGGACGCTGTTCCCGGTCCCCGACCTGAAGGTGGTGGTGGCCGGGCTCAACTCGACGCTGCCGCAGTCGCACCGCGAGGAGGACCGGTACGGGCGGGTCGGGCAGGCGCAGGCCGCCTGGTTCAACGAGCGGCTCCGCCATTTCGAGGGCGAGGGCTGGCTGCGCCTGGGGGCGGTCGAGCACACGCCCATCGCCGGCGAGGCGGGGGCGCTGCGCGATCCCGACACGGTGGAGACGCTCCTGGGCGGCCACCTCAACCTGTTCTTCCAGGGCACCGAGTCCGATTTCGGCGCCGTGCCCCTGCTGGGCTCCGGCGTCCCCTCGGTTCCGGCGCTCGGCCCCGGGCGGCACCAGACCGTCGTCCTGCGGCCGGACGGGCTCGAACGGTGGATCCCCGAGGAGGCCGCACGGCGCGGCCCCGAGCGCCTGGAGATCCCCTGGTCTCAGATCGAGGGAACGTTCCCGCCGCGCGCGCGGGCGACGCCTCCCGGGCCCTCCGGTCCCGTACCGGAACTGGGCGGCGGCGGGCTCGCCGACGGCCCTGCCGATCCCGCGCCCGACCCGACGGCCCGGCTGCTCGACCGGCTCACCGAGGCGTGCGAGACCCGGTTCGAGCGCGCGACGATCCGGCGCGTCGTCCCGCCGCGGCTCTCTGGAAACGCCGGCGAGGACGGCCGCGCCGACCCGCCCCACCTGCTGCTCACCCACATGGAGGACGGGTTCGTCCGGCAGTACCGGATCGGCGCGCACGTCGGGCAGGTGACCGGGGCGGACGTGGACGCGTTCGTGCGGCACGTGCACGCCGACGGCGCCGACCACGGTTCCGAACTGGTGTACCTCGGGCCGGCGCCGCCGCGCTCGCTGCGCGCGGACGCGCTGCGCCGCGGCATCCGCGTCCGCAGCCTCACCGAGTTCCAGGGCCTGCTGGACCTGTCGGAGTACGTGTCGGCGCAGACCGGTCGGCTGTCGGCGGGCGGGCTGTACCCGCCGTCGCTGTACGTCCCGCAGCGCTTCCGCGAGCTGGACCGGTTCCGGGCGGAGCCCCCGCCGAGCGAGGAGCCCGCGGAGGGGGTCGGCGTCGAGGAGGACGTCGTCGGCGAGATGCTGCGGCTGCTGGCCGCCGACCACGGCCGGTTCCTGCTGCTGCTGGGCGACTTCGGCCGCGGCAAGACGTTCGCGCTGCGCGAACTGGCCCGCCGCATCCCCGAGGAGCTGCCGCACGTCGTCCCGATCCTCATCGAGCTGCGCGCGCTCGACAAGGCGCACTCGGTGGACGGCCTCGTCGCCGCACACCTGGCCAACCACGGTGAGGAGCTGATCGACCTCAAGGCGTTCCACTACATGCTGCGGCAGGGCCGCATCGTGCTGCTGTTCGACGGGTTCGACGAGCTGGTCACGCGGGTGACCTACGACCAGGCCGCCGACCACCTCGACACGCTGCTGCAGGCCGCGCAGGACAAGGCCAAGATCGTGGTGGCGAGCCGCACGCAGCACTTCAAGTCGCAGGCGCAGGTGCTGACCGCGCTCGGCGAGAAGGTCGGGGTGCTGCCGCACCGGCGGGTGCTCGGGCTGGAGGAGTTCACGCCCCGGCAGGTCCGCTCCTACCTGGTGAACCGGTACGGCGACGAGGACGCCGCCGAGGACCGCCTCGGCCTGCTGTCGGGCATCGAGGAGCTGCTCGCGCTGACGTCCAACCCGCGCATGCTGAGCTTCATCGCCGACCTGCCCGAGGACCGGCTGCGCGCCGTCGCGCAGGCCCGCGCGACGGTCAGCCCCGCCGACCTCTACCACGAGATCCTGTCGTCGTGGCTGGCGTACGAGGCCGAGCGGGTCCGCGGCGGCGGCGGGCCGTCCGGGCTCGGCACCGACGACATGTGGGAGGCGGTCGGGACGCTGGCGCTGCGGCTGTGGGAGGGCAACGAGCAGTTCCTGCGGCTGGCCGAGCTCGCCGACGTCGCCGACACCCTCACCGGCCTCGCCGAGGGACGGCTGTCGCCGCACCAGGTGACGCACGCGGTCGGCGCGGGCAGCCTCCTCGTCCGCACCGACGAGGGCCTGTTCGGGTTCATCCACGGCTCGGTGATGGAGTGGCTCGTCGCCCGGCACATCGCGGGCGAGTTCGCGCGCGGCGCCGCCCCGGCGGCGCTGAGCCGGCGGGCGCTGTCGCAGCTCACCGTCGACTTCCTGTGCGACCTCGCCGACACCCGCGCCTGCCAGGACTGGGCCGCGGGCGTGCTCGCCGACCCCGGCGCCGACGACATCGCCCGCGCCAACGCCATCCGCGTCACCACCCGGCTGCGCACCCCGGCGAGCACCGACCTGCGCGGCGCCCGCCTGCAGGGCGAGGACCTGTCCTACCGCGACCTGCAGGAGGTCGACCTCACCGGCGCCGACCTCACCGACGCGCAGCTCGTCGGCGCGAACCTGTCGCGCGCGGTGCTGCGCGACGCCACGCTCGCCGGCGCGCGGCTGGACGAGGCGAAGCTGACCGGCGCGGACCTGCGCGGCGCCGACCTGTCGCGGGCCCGGCTCGCCCGCGCCGACCTGCGCGACGCCGCCGTCGAGGGCAGCCGCTGGACGCGCGCCGCGCTCGTCGACGCCGACCTGCGCGACCGGTTCGCCGCCGCCCCCGAACTCCGGGAGGCCGCCATCGCCCCCGGCCGCCCCATCGACATCCAGGTCGCGCCCGCCGCCGTCGGCGTCCCCTACGGCTTCCACTTCCAGACCAGCCGGCTGCCGCAGCCGCTCGCCTACAGCCCCGGCGGGTCCGTCCTCGCCGTCGGCAGCGAGGACGGCGGCGTGCTGGTCTGCGACGCCGTCACCGGCACCCCGCTGCGCACCCTGCAGGGCCACCGCGACCGCGCCTACGCGGTCGCGTTCGACCGCGCCGGGAACCTCCTCGCCAGCGGGTCCGCGGACGGGACCGTCCGCCTCTGGGACCTCGCGACCGGGCGGTGCGCGCACACCCTCACCGTCCACCCCGACGGGGTCTGGCCGGTCGTCGTCGGCGGCCGCGCGCCCGCCGGGGGCGTCCTCGTCGCCGCCGGCGCGGCCGACGGGACCATCCGGGTGTGGGACGCCGACACCGGCGAGCACCTGCTCGACCTCGCCGGGCACACCGCGCCCGTCTACACCGCCGTGTTCGACCCCGCCGGATCCCTCATGGTCACCGGCGACGCGGGCGGCACGCTGCGGGTCTGGGACCTCGCCACCGGCGTGCTGCGGCGCGAGCTGACCGGGCACCGCGGCGCGGTGTTCCGCGCCGTGTTCCACCCCGGCGGCTCGGTGCTCGCGGCGGGCGACGAGGCCGGCGTCGTCCGGCTCTGGGACATCCGCACCGGCGAGATCCGGCAGGAGCTGCTCGGCCACACCGGCCGCGTCTACGCCATCGCGTTCCACCCCGGCGGCGACCTGCTGGTCACCGGCGACACCGACGGGTCGGTCCGGCTGTGGGAGGACGGCCGGCACCGCGCCACCCTCTCCGGCCACGCCGGCGGCATCTACCAGGCGACGTTCAGCCCGGACGGCGGCCGCCTCGCCACCGCCGACAGCGCCGGGTCCGTCCGGCTGTGGGACGCCGAGACCGGCCGGCAGCGCCTCGAACTCGCCGGGCACCGCGGCGCCGTCTGGCCGTTCGCCTTCCGCCCGGACGGCCACCAGCTCGCCACCAGCAGCAACGACGGCACCGCGCGGCTGTGGGACGCCGAGACCGGCCAGTGCCGGGTGGTGCTGCGCGGCCACGGCCGCCGCGTCACCGGCGTCGCGTTCAGCCCGGACGGCGGGCTGCTGGCCTCCAGCGGCAACGACGGCCTCGTCCGGCTCTGGGACCCGCGCACCGGCCGCCTGATCCGCGAGCTGCGCGGCGTCGCCGACAACCTCACCTCCGCCGCGTTCAACGACCGCGACTCCCAGCTCGCCACCGCCACCAACGACGGCGGCGTCCACCTCTGGCAGGCCGGCACCGGCGCCTTCGAACGCGAGCTGAACGTCGAGACCGACCACGTGTGGGCGCAGGCCTTCGCGCCCGGCGGCGACGTCCTCGCCACCGCCAACGACGACGACAGCGTCCGGCTCTGGTACTGGACGAGCGGCAGGGAGGTCGTCAACCTCGCCGACCACCGCGGCCGGGTCCGCTCGATCGCCTTCCACCCCGCCGGCGACGTGGTCGCGACCGGCTGCGACGACGGCGTCGTCCGGCTGTGGGACCCCCGCGACGGCGAGCTCGTCCGGGCGTTCCGCGGCCACACCGACCGCGTCTACCAGGTGGCGTTCGCGCCGTCCGGGGAGGTCCTCGCCAGCGCGGGAAACGACGGCACGGTACGGCTATGGGACCCGGCCTCCGGCGACGCCCTGCACGAGCTGCGCGGCCACGCCGGACGCCTGTGGACCACCGCGTTCCACCCGTCCGGCACCATGCTCGCCAGCGCCGGCGACGACCTCGTCGTCCGCCTCTGGGACCCGTCAACGGGGAACCTGCTGCACACCCTCACCGGCCACACCCGCCGCGTGTGGTCGGTGGCGTTCAGCCCGGACGGCACCCAGCTCGCCTCCGCGGGCGACGACGGCGCGATCATCCTGTGGGACGTCACCGACCCGTCCGCCCCCGCGCGCCGCGCGACCCTCCTCGGCCTCGCCGAGGGCTGGGCCGCGCTCGCCCCCGACGGCCGCTACAAGTGGGAGGGCAACGCCACCGCCGAGTTCTGGTACGCCGTCGGCATGTGCCGCTTCGAACCCGGCGAACTCGACACCTACCTCCGCGAAGTCCGCCAACTCCCCATGGACGCTGTGTTCTAGCAACCCCGGCCCAGGGGCCTCGCCTGGCGGCTCGGCCCCTGACCGTGCTTTGTGCGAGCGCGACCTCGCTTCGCGAGCTTCCCGGTGGGGGCTCGCCTTCGGCTTCGCCCCCACCGGTCAGATAACGCGCTCGCGTGACGGCTCAGGTTTCGGGGAGGGTCGTGCAGCAGAGCGCTGTTGCGTTACCTCTTCGGCCGCGGCCGCCAAGCGGGCCAACTGCTCCGTCATCTCCTCATAGCGAGCGGTGATCTTGCGGATCTCACCCACGATCCGGCTGACGGCGGAGCACATCTCCTCCCCGAGCGGTCCAGGCTCCCGGTGGAGGCCCTCAGCGGGTGGTGGCCTGGTGGGTGAGGGTTTGCCAGAGGGTGTCGATCTGGGACTTCAGGTCGTCGAGGGTGCCGGAGTTGTCGAGGACGTGGGTGGCGACGGCGCGGCGCTGCTCGCGGGTGGCCTGGTTCGCCATGCGGGCACGGGCGTCCTCCTCGGTCATGCCGCGGCGGGACGTCAGCCGGTCCAGCTGGGTCTCCTCGGGCGCGTCCACGACCACGACGGCGTCGTACATGCCGGCCAGGCCGTTCTCCGCCAGCAGCGGGACGTCGTAGACGACGATCGCGTCGGCGGGGGCGGCGTCCATCAGCTCCTGCATCCGCTCCCCCACCAGCGGGTGCACGATCGCGTTCAGCGCGGCGAGCCGGCCAGCGTCGGCGAACACGATCCTGCCGACCTTCTCCCGGTCGAGGGCGCCGGACGGCAGCAGCACGTCCTCGCCGAACTCGGCGACGACCGCGGCGAGGCCCGGGGTGCCCGGCTCGACCACCTCGCGGGCGATCTTGTCGGCGTCGATGACCACCGCGCCGCGCTCGGCCAGCCGCGCGGACACCTCGCTCTTGCCCGACCCGATTCCGCCGGTGAGTCCCACTTTCAGCACGCGCCCACCCTAGCGGGCGCGGGTTTCAGGGGGTTTCGGCGGGAACGAGGGTCTTGCGCATGTGCACGAACGTCAGGTGCGCGGCGACCCGCTCGCGGTGCGTCTCGGCGTAGCCGAGCCGCCGGTACAGGCGCAGGTTGCCCTCGCTGAGGTGCCCGGTGAACAGCACGCAGGCGTCGGCGCGGCCGGCGACGGCCTCCTCCAGCGCCCGCATCAGCCGTCCGCCGATGCCGCCGCCCTGCATGTCGGGCGCGACGACGAGCCGCCCGACCAGGCAGGTGTGGTCGCTGAACTGGGCGCGGACGGCGCCGACGAGCCGGCCGTCCAGCACCGCCTTCAGCACCACCGCGTCCCCCTCCAGCACCTTGCGCATCTGCTCGAGCGACTCGACCAGCGGCGGGATGAACGGGTCGCCGTACAGCTGCGCCTCGGTGACGTAGGCGGCGCGCTGCAGCGTCAGTACCTCTCCGGCGTCGGCCGGGGCCGCCGGCTCGACCGTGACCGTCGGCTCGCTCATGCGCCCGACCCTAGCGGGCCCGGCGCCCGCGGGCGCCGTCACTTCCCGACCCGGACGGTGACCGCGACGGGATAGTGGTCGGAGGCGTCCGAGCGCACCACCTCGTGGTCGGAGAAGACGACCCCGTCGGACCCGAAGATCCAGTCGATCCGCTCGCCGTCGGCGGTGGTGGGCGAGGCGTCGCCGCCGAGGGCGGCGCTGCGCAGGTCGGTGCCGGTGCTCATGTCGGCCAGTTCGGGGCTGTCGGGCCCGGCGTTGAAGTCGCCGCCGATGACGGTGCGGGGCGCGCCGGCCCACGCCCTCAGCAGCGCGGCGACCTCCCGGGAGCGCTCCTCCGACTTGTCCTTGCCGACCTCCAGGTGCGTCGACCACACGTCCATGGTGGTGCCGCCGACGCCGAGCCGCGCCCACACGTAGCCGCGGATCTGCGACCAGTCGTCCTTCGCCATCCGGCCGGTGCCGGAGCCCTTCACCGGCAGCGAGGTGAGGATCGCGTTGCCGAACTGGCCGTCGGCGGCCGGGCCCCAGATCAGCTTCATGCCGAGGCGGCGCGACAGCCACACGCCGACGTCGGTGGTGCCCGACAGCAGCGACCCGCGGCCGGTCTCCTGCAGCAGGACGACCTGCGCGCGCTGCGCCTCGATCGTCCGGGCGATCCCCTCGGGGTCGAGCCGGCCGTCCTGGTCGACGGCGTCGTGGACGTTGTAGGTGAGCAGCCGCACCTGGCCGGGCGTCCCCGCCCGCGCCGTCCCGTCGGGGGCGGCGACGGTGAACACCAGGGTGCCGGCGAACAGCACCAGCGATGCGCCACCGGCGATGAGGGCCCGCAGCGGGGCCCGCGCGGGCAGCGGCCCGCCCCGGGCCGCCGCGATCGCGGCGAGCGCGCCGAGCAGGATCCCGGCGAGACCGGGCAGCAGGTTGTTCGGGAACGGCAGCGGCGTCACCGCGCTGACCTGGTACGGGACGAGGACCACCGCGACCAGCAGGCCGCCGAGGGCCGCGGCGGCGTCGATCCGCCAGACCGGGCCGCCGGTCCCGGCGCGGCGCAGCGGCGCCCGGCAGGCCACCGCCAGCAGCCACGCCGCCAGCACCTGCCCGGCGATCACGATCGGCACGACCTCGACGCCGGAGACCGCGTAGGTGCCGGCGACGGCGCCCGCGCCGACCCCGAGGAGGGTGCCGCCGAACACGCACACCCCGCCCGGTACCGCCCGCACGGCGAGGCCGGAGGCCAGGAACGCCAGCGCGAGGCCCTGCCCGACGACGATCGTGGCGTGCGCGGCGGTCAGCGACATCCAGCCGGACGACGCGACGAACGCGGGGCTGGACAGCACCAGCACCTGCAGCGCCAGGAACGGCCCGAACGCCGCGGCGCCCAGGGCGTCCCGCCAGGTGATGCCCGGCGCGGCGACGGCCCCGGACGCGAGCTCGCGGTAGAGCGCCGCACCGCCGAGGCCGACGAACACCAGGCAGACCAGCCACGGCCAGACCCCGGCCCGCCAGACCGGGTCCCAGGTGGCGAAGCACATCCGCACGGCCGCGTCGGCGGCCAGCCCGGCGACGGTGGCGGTGGCGAACCCGACGCCGGACAGGCCGCGGGCGCCCTCGTACAGCGCCGCCACCGCGATCATGCCGATGGCGGTGGCGGCGAACGCGAGCCAGGCCTGCGGCGCGACGGCCTGCGCCAGCAGCCGGACCGCGAACAGCCCGCCGATCCCCGCGAGCAGCAGCCCCCGCGCGCCGGCGGCGCGCCGGATCAGCGGGGCGGCGAACCCGGCGAGGTACACCACCGCCACGACGGCGGCGGCGAGGCCGGTGCCCGTCCCGTCGGCGAAGTGGTCGATCTGGGGAAGCGAGAAGCGCAGGGTCTGCGCCAGCACCGCGACGGTGGTGGCGATGAGCGTCAGCCGTGCCGGGCCCTGCGGGACGATCGACGGTCCCGGCGCTGCCGGGCCGCCGGTCTTGGTGCCTACCTCTGTGCTGGCCAATTGAACGAGTGCTCCCGGGGGACGAGCGGACCTACGGGGGGTGCGGCGGCCGGTTCTGGGGCCCCAGGGGACTCTACGGCCCCGGCGGGCGCCGTGCGGGCGGAACCGGACACGAGCGGAACCGGTCACATCGGCGGGTGAAACCGGTCACGGCCGGAGGCGATCCGCAGATCGCGCTCCGGCCGTGGCCAGTACAACCTCTCAGGGCGGGTCCGGACCCCCCGGCCACCGCCCGGACGGGCGTGGTCGGCGAGCGGCCGGCCGCCGCGCTCACGCCAGGGCGTGCGCGCCGGTCAGTGACGGGTCACTGACCGCCGGACAGCTTCTCCCGCAGCGCGGCGAGCGCCTCGTCGGTGGCCAGGGCGCCACCGCCGGACTCGCTCTCGCCGCCGCCGGAGTAGGAGGTCTCCCCGCCGCCGCCGGTGGCGGTGGTGGCCGCGGGACCGCCGGTCTCCGCCTCCGCCTCGGCCTTGCGGGCCTCCTCGATCTGCTTGCGGTGCGCGTCGAAGCGGGTGCGCGCCTCGGCGTACTGCCGCTCCCAGGTCTCGCGCTGCTCGTCGAAGCCCGGCAGCCACTCGCCCGTGTCGGCGTCGAAGCCCTCGGGGTACTTGTAGTTGCCCTGCTCGTCGTACTCCGCCGGCATGCCGTACAGCGTGGGGTCGAAGTCCTCTTCCTCCATGCTGGCGGCGCCCTCGTTCGCCTGCTTGAGCGACAGGCTGATCCGGCGCCGGTCGAGGTCGATGTCGATGATCTTCACGAAGATCTCGTCGCCGACCTGGACGACCTGCTCGGGGATCTCCACGTGGCGCTCGGCCAGCTCGGAGATGTGCACCAGGCCCTCGATGCCCTCCTCGACGCGGACGAACGCGCCGAACGGCACCAGCTTGGTGACGCGGCCCGGCACGACCTGCCCGATCTGGTGGGTGCGGGCGAACTGCTGCCACGGGTCTTCCTGGGTCGCCTTGAGCGACAGGGAGACGCGCTCGCGCTCCATGTCGACGTCCAGGACCTCGACCGTGACCTCCTGGCCCACCTCGACGACCTCGGAGGGGTGGTCGATGTGCTTCCAGGACAGCTCGGAGACGTGCACCAGGCCGTCGACGCCGCCGAGGTCGACGAACGCGCCGAAGTTGACGATCGAGGAGACGACGCCCTTGCGGACCTGGCCCTTCTGCAGGGTGTTGAGGAAGGTCTGGCGGACCTCGCTCTGCGTCTGCTCCAGCCAGGCGCGGCGGGACAGGACCACGTTGTTGCGGTTCTTGTCCAGCTCGATGATCTTGGCCTCGAGCTCGCGGCCGACGTAGGGCTGCAGGTCGCGCACGCGGCGCATCTCCACCAGCGAGGCGGGCAGGAAGCCGCGCAGGCCGATGTCGAGGATGAGGCCGCCCTTGACGACCTCGATGACCGTGCCGGTGACGATGCCGTCCTCGTCCTTGATCTTCTCGATCGTGCCCCAGGCGCGCTCGTACTGGGCGCGCTTCTTGGACAGGATCAGACGGCCTTCCTTGTCCTCCTTCTGGAGGACGAGGGCCTCGACGTGGTCTCCGACGGTGACGACCTCGTTGGGGTCGACGTCGTGCTTGATGGAGAGCTCGCGCGAGGGGATGACGCCCTCGGTCTTGTAGCCGATGTCGAGGAGGACCTCGTCACGATCGACCTTGACGACAGTGCCCTCGACAATGTCGCCGTCGTTGAAGTACTTGATGGTCTCGTCGATCGCTGCGAGGAAGGCTTCCTCGGACCCGATGTCGTTGACCGCTACCTGCGGGGTGGTCGAGGTGGCCTCGGTGCTGCTCGTCATGTGTCGGCTGGCTCCGGTACGGACATGGAAGTCGTATGGGTTGTGCGCGGAGGGCCGTCCGCCCTGCCGAGAACCGGAAGGAACGCGGTGCTGACCGCGTCAGTGAACCGAACCGATGTCGCCGACCTGACCGAGCGCGAGCCTGCTCCGTCCGAAGCGCGCGCAGGCCCACAGCGCAGCGATCAGGATATGGGACGCGGCGCGCCTGGTCAATCCGGCGCGGGCGCCAGCGGCCGGAGCGCACTCAGTAGACCCGCGCCCAGGCCCGGTACGGCTTGCCCAGCCGGTCCTCGAGCATATTGGGAAACGTCACCGTGTTCGGGTCTCCGTCAGATGTGTACCGCTCATCGGGGTGCTTGTCCAGGTAGTCCAGCCAGGCCGTCGAGCAGTACTGCTTGCAGTCGTCCTCTTTGATCTTGCCCTCGGACCGCACCCGGTCGATCGCCCACCGGTCGAACTTGGCGTCGAACGGCGACATCGACGGCCGCCACCCGGCCAGGAAGATCCCCTGGAAGGCGTACGAGCCGTCCTTCTTCTCCGCCCACGCCGCCTTGTGCGGGGCGACCCCGAACGGGTAGGCGAACGTCGTCGTGTGCGTCCCGGTCGCCTTGACGATCTCGTCCTCCATGCCGCCGATCTCCTTGTACACCTCGTCCTTGGACAGGTGCGAGAGGTCGGGGTGCGACATGGTGTGGTTGGCGATCTCGTACCCGTGCTGGGTGAGCCACTTCAGTCCCGTCCCGGCCTGCACGCCGCTCATCCCGAACAGGTCCTTGTTCAGGTAGAACGTCGCCACCGGACGGAACCCCGGGTTCTCCCGGGCGACCCGCTCGATGATCCCCACCGCGGTGTCGGGCTTCGGGTTGCCCTGCGGGTCCAGCCCGAAGTGCCCCGGCGTGCTGTCGTCGAAGGTCAGCACCACCGGATGCTTCCCGGCCGGCACGTCGATCCAGCCCTTGACGAACTGCGCCGCGGTGATCGGCACGTACCCGCTCTTGGCGAGCCGCGTCAGCTCGTCGTACAGCTCCTTGGTCGAGCGGTCCAGCGACTGCTGCGGCTTGACCATGATCCGGTGGTACATGAGCACCGGGATCTGGCCCAGCTCGTCCGCCTTCGCCTGCGCCGCCGCGGGCGCCGCCGCCGCGAGCCGCGCGGGCACCGGCGGGCTCGACGCCGCACCGGCGGACCCCGCCGGGGCG